>MHYB01000055.1:33952-34206 GCA_001824635.1 Planctomycetes bacterium GWF2_50_10 | reverse complement strand
AGGACTTTCGGGCGTGGTTGGAGTCGCTTAAGCACAACCGGCGGAAACGGAACCAGGAGATGGCCCGCTTGCTCGGCGAACAGGGCGTGGATGTGACGATCGAGGAGGCGGAGAGCCTCGGGCGAAACATCACGGGGCGGCCGCATTTCGCGCGGCTGATGAGGTCCAAGGGGTATGTGGGGAGTTGGGAAGAGGCATTCAGGCGGTACCTGGGCGAGAGGGGGTCGGCGTACGTGGAGAGGGAAGATCCGCCG
>MHYB01000055.1:32758-33902 GCA_001824635.1 Planctomycetes bacterium GWF2_50_10 | reverse complement strand
GAGCGAAGCGGCGTTGATCTCCTGGCTCGCCGAGCAGGGATTGGATGGATTGGAGGCGTGGCACCCGGATCATGCGGAGTCCGATGTTTCACGCTATCTGGCGCTGGCGGGGCGTCTTGGTTTGATGGTGACCGGCGGCAGCGATTATCACGGCGAGAATAAGCCCGGCGCCGGGTTGGGCGGATGGAATGGCGGGCGGATTCCGCTAGAGCTGCTGGACGGGCTTCACCGGCGCGCCCTCGACGGACAAAGCCGCGGCTAAGGCGAGCGCCTCGGCGCGGATATAGCCGAGAGCACGGACGCCCCCATGACGTGGGGAGAGGGCGGCCGATGTAATTTGTCCGGCTTCCTTGCCGTTCCCGTCCTTGTCTTGTGCGGTGACCTGCGCTCCAGGCGCTGGCGGCGTTGGCGCATCGATGGCAAGGTGAGTAAGCAAACGGGTGACGTGGCCCCGCGAACGGACGCGCTCGACGATCTCCTGCCCGAGATAACAGCCCTTACTGAAGCTGAGGGCATGCATCAGGCCGGTCTCCTGTGGAATACGGGACTCGGTGATATCTGCGCCGTAACGCGGCGTGCCGTGTTCGATGCGCACGACGTCCTGCTCTTCGGACGAGGCCCGTACCGCGCCTGCGGCGGTGAGGGAAGCGGGCAACGAATCGAGTTGTTCGATGGGGGCGATGAGGCGGTAACCGGGTGCGCCGGTGGCTGAGGCAAGGATGATATCGATGCCGTTCCAGTGCGTAAAGGCATAAGCATCCGTGGGCAGTGGCGCGCCAAGGGAGGCGAGGATTGATGCCGATTGAGGGCCTTCCAGCGCCAGTTCGCAAGTGGAATCGGTAATGTCGGACGGGGTGACGTCGTCGGCAATGATGTAGCGGTCGATGTGGGAGTAAATCTTCTCCCGGGCTTCGGCTTCCACCGAGATCAACAGCGAGTCTTCGCGGCAAATCAGAATCGCGTCGGACAGGATGCGTCCCTGGGCGTTGAGGAAGAAGGCATAGGCGCCTTGACCGGCCGATAGCTTTTCGACCTGATTTGTCGTTAAGGCATGCAGAAGGCGCTTACGGTCGTCACCTGTGGCCAGAATACGGCCTCGTGTGGAGAGATCGGCCAGAGCGGCTCCGGAGTAGAAGGCGTCGTA
>MHYB01000055.1:30689-32715 GCA_001824635.1 Planctomycetes bacterium GWF2_50_10 | reverse complement strand
CGATCAGGATCGTGATGGCGCCGGAGACGAGCGCGCCCTTCCGCCAGCGGGCGAGTTTCTCGGCCGTGGCCGTACCCCGCGCCGAGAGCAGGACGATAGCGATGACATGCAGTCCAAGCAGGGTCTTGATTCCGATCCACATGTGCCAGCCGGGGGGCGGCAAGTGCATCCTGGTAGCGAAATTGTGGAGCCCCGTGGCCAGGACGAGTAAGGCGATGATGGCCGAGAATGCGCGCAGTCGCGGAATGCGCCCCGCGAACAGGACGGCGAATAGGAGGATGGCGAGCCCGAGGTGGAGGTGAAGGATGGCGGTAGACATGGAGGTATTGACGCGGCCTGGGCCGCTTACATATTGTGATGCCGGCCGGGAGCGGAAGGACTCCTGAAGTCATGGATTGCTCAAACGCGGGTCGGGTGAGTTCTTCGTCCGGACTCTATACTGAGGAGATGATTCGCGAGGTCTTCCCCGTGGGGATGCTGCAGTGCAACTGCTCCGTGTTTGGCGACGAAACGACGCTCGAAGCGGTTGTCATCGATCCCGGTGACGGCGCCGACGACCTTGCCCAGTTGCAGGCCATCCTCAATCGCCACCATCTGAAAGTCACCTCGATCGTCATCACCCACGCCCACATCGATCACATCGGCGGCGCGGCTCAACTGAAGAAGTTGACCGGTGCACCGGTCTACATGAATGCCGGGGACGAAGAGCTATACGCCCATCTTGACTGGCAGGCGCAATGGCTGGGCATGATGACGCCGGAGACGGCAGAGATCGACGCCGGGGCCAAGGACGGAGACACATTGAGGGTGGGCGGGACGGAATTGAGTCTAATCGAGACGCCCGGACATACGCGGGGGAGCATCTGCGTATATGCCAAGGCGGAGGGAGTGCTGGCGGCCGGGGACACCCTGTTCAAGGATTCGATCGGAAGGACCGATCTGCCAGGCGGCGACGGCCGTAAGATCCTTGAGTCAATCCACACCCGCCTGCTGATCCTCCCGGAAGAGACCGAAGTGATCTGCGGTCACGGTCCGGCAACAACTATTGGGCGTGAGCGCGAGCGAAATCCGTTTCTTCAGGGATGACGATTCGAAGGATGGCGGCCGTCTGCCTGTCTTCTGGAGTGAGGGCTTGACACGCGCAATCAATCGATATACACCTCGTAATATCTTGATGAGCCGGCGGCGGCTGCAGTTCCTGCCATGAAAGTGCTGGCGGTACTGAGGGCTGGACGCTTCCGGCAAGGAGGAAGCCCTGATGCTCACGTCACCGAAATTCAGGAACAACCAGCGCTTGCAGGCTGCGGCGAACAACGCGCCACTCATGAAATCTCCAGAGCAAGGCGAAGCCGTGCGCCTATTACAGGAAGCGCTGCTCTCGCTGGGCTACTCTTTTCCACAGTCGATGTTCGGCGGCCGGCTCGATGGCATCTATGGGAATGAGACGACGCAAAAGGTCGCTCAATTCCAGCGGGCGCAGGGCATGATGGCCGACGGTGTCGCTGGCATGCAGACGCTGCAGCGCTTGGATGCGCTGATCGGGGGCAGTCCAGCGTCAGGTCAGACCGGTGGCGCGGGAACGGGATGGGGTCAACCCGCAGGTGGCGGTCAGGGCGGCGGATGGGGACAGCAGGTCGGAGGAGGCGGTGGAGGCGGAGCGCCGCAGACTGGCGGCGGCGGCGGAGGAGGGCAAATCGATCCGAGTATCTACGCGACCAGTCTCCGTGTTGGCGCAGCGCTGGTTTGCCCACACCGTGGAAGGGTGGTCGTGTCACCCATCCCAGGCACGGATCTTATCTCAGGAAGTTCGCCGGG
This sequence comes from Planctomycetes bacterium GWF2_50_10, assembly GCA_001824635.1. GTDB lineage: Bacteria > Planctomycetota > Phycisphaerae > Sedimentisphaerales > GWF2-50-10 > GWF2-50-10. The sequence goes on along the minus strand of MHYB01000055.1, from coordinate 30,900 downwards.
TCAGGTCGACAGGTGCGAGAACATCGTATGGATGCCCATGCCGGCGGGACCGCCGATTCCTGATGTGCGTCGGCAATGCTTGAGGGTGCAATGGACTGGAGCCGACTACCAACACTTGGTGAACGGCCACCCTGTCGTTCGGCGGGCCGGAGCAGGGATGTGCTTTGATCACTTTGGCATTTCGACTGGGTCGGTCATAGTTCTGAGCGGG
>MHYB01000055.1:27682-30663 GCA_001824635.1 Planctomycetes bacterium GWF2_50_10 | reverse complement strand
AACCGTCGTCATGCCATCAAGACCGGCATACACGCATTGATCCTGGCCGGCGTTTGCGGTCGGCTCCGTATTCCAGTGCGGCGTGCCATCAGATATTATCCAGAGTGGATCAGCGGAGTCAGTATTAATGCTGGTTCCGAATGTGCCGTTGTGGACATGGCCTGAATCGTTTACGATCTGCCCTTTGCCCTCATTAAGATTCCAGTACGCCACAAGCCCGGGTTCGTTGCCCGACAGCGACATGTTATACGACTGCTGCACTTCGGCATCGGTTTTTGCATAATTCCAAAGCTGCACGTCATCTATGCAACCCTTGAAATTCCATGGGTGGCTCGAATGGTCCTCTTTGCCTATAAATAATCCGCCATTCCCTTTGGCGATTGGAGGATTCATAGACACAGCAGTGGTTTGCGCAACTAAAGCTCCATCGAGATATACTTTTACAAATGAGCCTTTTTTATAAGTTCCGGTAACATTATGCCATTTGCCGGGTGTTAATGTTCCGCCTGAGACAACCGCATAATCACCGCCGCCCGGTGTCCATAGCCCAAAACCTACACCTGTTCCAATACCTATTGCATATTCCCAACAAGTCCACGAGGACCCCTTAGCAAGGGCTTGGCCACCTCCACCGGCTTCTATATTAACCCATAAAGATATGGTCATTTGGCCATTTTGTATTTGCGGACTTAGTGCGCTGTTGGACGGTACGCAAACAAAATCATTAACGCCGTCAAACTGCAATGCAGTGTTAAGACTCCCTGCAAATACATCTGATATCGATACTAAGGTAATCGTTATTAAACCAAAAATTCGATTTTTCATAATTTTATGCTCCAAAAAATTATATCCAATACTATTGAATCAAAACGGATTATTTTAAATGATGTGAACGAACTAAGTTGTCTTCGCCGTAGAAGAGGCGGCCATTCTTAAAGCAGCCAAAGATCACAACTTTCTTTTCAAGTGTAAGTAATCCTGAGGGAATGGAGGCTGATTCAAAAGCAATGTTGCAATTGAGTATTGAATCTTTGTGAACGGCCAGGTCGATGTAATCGGCAGTTATATTAGGGTCGGCGGCAAGAGCTATTGAATACGGGTCAATTTTGCCGACCGGGTCGCTTGGGAAATCAAAACGGGCTACGAGCAATTTTTTCGATGGGCTGTGGAGCACGGGTGAGAGTTTCATATTTATTTTAAGTGGCGCCACAACTTCGACGATGACCTCGTCGGCCTGGGAATCGAATTCGCCATCGTTTACGACGAGTGTGATCGTATGTGTGCCAGCGGGTAAATTAAGCGTTGGTTTCACTCCGTTTGCTTCACATACCTGCCCGTCAACCGCCCAGATATATTCAAGCTCGTCATTTTGCGGATCGTTGGAGGCGGAGCCGTCGAGGGTAACCGCGGCCATGCCGTTGATTCCCGCGTAAACAAGTTGATCGGGGCCGGCGCTTGCGGTGGGAGCGGTGTTATCGTAGGAGACGTAAATATCAGCATTGTATTGAAGGTAGGCTGTATGATAGTCTGAACTGAAACAGCCAACTCCGTAACCGTCTGGGAAATCCATACGTTGGGGGACACCGAAAATGCCGGTTATGCTTGGTCTTGTGCTTTGATAGACGTGGGACATGCCGCCGTCATTGCGATTGAAATATAATGTTAAACCATCGCTGCTCAGTTGATTTGGTGTAACATCAACACCACTAAGCTCGTTCATCAGTCTGAAATTACCAAATTCTGAATTGACATTATTGCGATTTGCCGTGTACATAAGCCGGGTAGTCCCGCTTGGAAATACATTGAACACAATTGTCAGTTCATCGGCGGAAAGTTCGGGATTGGCCACTGAGCCAAAAGCATTGATCGATGTTAAGTTTTGCGGCGAACTCCAAGGTGAGGATGGGGTGGCTCTTGTACTTAGTTTTATACGCCAGGTTCGAGCGAAATACATTTTCAAGCCATTCGAACTTACCCATGATTGCGTCTCGTGTTCGCCACATGCTAAATCATTGATAATATGCACATTTGTAAATTGTCCTGAGGGTGTCGGCCGGGTTGCCATGTAAAGCTGGTTCCAGTAATGGCTTGAAGTTCCGCCACGGGTGAAATACACCGTTAGTCCATCGTCAGAGATACATGAAGGCGCCCAATCGCCATAAGGTGTACTCAATTCGGTCATCAGCACAGGTGTTGTCCAGGCAAATGAAACTGAAGCCAACGCAAGGGATAACAAGACGGTGCATGCTACTTTGCTAAACATTTTTCTTCCTCTCTAAAATTATTTAAATTCTTTACGAAATTCTGTTTAAAACTCCACATTCAAAGCTAAAAACCAAATCGTTTTTTATATAGAAATTTAAGACCTTATGTTACACAATCAGCCGTAGTTAAACAAGATAAACAGTTTAAATACTAGAGAATGCCCAATTTGGCATATATAAATGGTAATCTGCTCCGCATATCGAACGCAGGAACGGGCTACCATACTTCAAGAGTGCGGAAATTTCGTTTTGTTACATTTTTTTGGGAAAAATATAAAAAATGTGAAAGTAAGTGTGGAAGTGTGAAAAGTGTGAAAAGTGTGAAAAGTGGGAAAAGTGTTTAGGTGCTTGAAGAAGGGGCGGGATTGGGGTAGAACTGTGCCACAGATCACACATGGATGCCAGGAAAATTTTATAATAAAAGAATATAGAGGTGTAGCTGGATGAAGGTTGAGATGGTTAAGGCCAAGGAGCAGGATGAGGCGGCGATTGGGAGGATACGCGAGATAGCGGGTAAGAGCGGGCTGGATGTGGCGGGCGGGAGCGTTTTGCGGACGTCGTCGCGGTTTTGCCTAGGGGTTGAGCACGGGGATTATAACGGGACGGAACTTTTTGGGATCGGGACGGATCGGTTTATTTGGCTGGCATATAAGCCCAACGGAACGGGGCGGGTGCGGCTTTACAGCGATAATTTTCCGGATGACGGGGTAGTTGAAT
>MHYB01000055.1:19743-27658 GCA_001824635.1 Planctomycetes bacterium GWF2_50_10 | reverse complement strand
CAAGGACGGGGGCTGATTCCTGGGGGAGGTTCGCGTTCGGGGTGGAATACATACTGCGGAAAGAGGGATACAAACTGGGGCGGGGGTTTGACGCGGTGCTTTATGGGAATATTCCGGGGGGCGGGATGTCGAGGTCGGCCTCACTGGCGCTGAATTTGATACTCACGATGCTGGAGGTCAACGGGATAGAGATAGAGGATGGGTTTAAGATAGTTGATCTTGCGGTGGCTGTGGAGAACGAATACATCGGGTCGCCTTGCGGGCAGCTAGATCAGATAATGATATTGTTTGCCAAAGAGGGTATGGGGACGCATTACAATCCTAAGGAGCGGAAGATAAGCTATGTCAAGCTGGGCGAGGGAGCGGAGGATTTCTGCGTTGTGGGGCTTGATACGGGGACGAAGAGGCCGGGGCTTGAAAAGAGCACATATAAGGTGAGGCGGGGGGAATGCGAGGAACTTGTGAGGCTGGCGCAGGGGGCGGGCATAGGGATACAGTGTCTGGCGGATGTGCGGGATGAGGCGACTTATAACAAGATAATGGGGAAATTTGAAGCGAATTATGTCAAGCTGTGCAAAAGACTTACATACATTTATAAGGCGCAGAAGCGATTTTACGAGATGCTTGAGGCCTGGAAGCGGGGGGATATACGGGGGGTCGGCGAGATCTTCCGGCTGGATGGTTTGGGGCTGCGGGATGAATACGAGATAAGCGGGCCTGAACTTGAGAGCATGTGTGATATTACACGGACGGTCGATGGGGTGCTGGGCGAGAGGATGCTAGGCGGGGGGGACAAGGGGGCCTCTGGTGCACTGGTGCTGGCGGGGGCGGTGGAGCAGTTGCGGGCGGCAGTGGGAAGGGCGTATCCGCTGAGCCATCCGGAATACGCGGATAAGTATGCGGTGCATGTGTGTAAGAGTGTGACAGGCGTTGGGAAGATAGAAGTAAGTTCTAAGAGGTAAGGCGTGAACGCGATATATTTGGTTATTGGCTCAGGGTTGGTGCTGATGCTGGCGTACCGGTTTTATGGTGCGTTTTTGAAGGCGAAGGTGCTTAGCCTTGATGAGGGGCGGGCGACGCCTGCGACGAGGCTTGATGACGGCAGGGATTATGTGCCTACGAACAGGTGGATAGTGATGGGTCATCATTTCGCGGCGATAGCGGGGGCTGGGCCGTTGATCGGGCCGGTGCTGGCGGCTCAGTTCGGGTATTTGCCGGGGACGCTGTGGATATTGATAGGGGCGGTGCTGGCGGGCGGGGGGCATGATGTGGTGATATTGTTCGCTTCGGTTCGGCATGATGGGCTTAGCCTGGGGGAGATAGCGAGACGTGAGCTTGGGCCGGTGTCGAGTTTGATAACGTCGGTGGCGATTATTTTAATATTGGTTGTGGCTATGGCGGGGCTGGCGCTAGCTGTTATTAATGCGCTTTATATGAGTCCGTGGGGTACGTTTACGGTAGGGGTGACGATTCCGATAGCGATATTTATCGGGTGCTATCTCAAGTGGCTGCGGCCTGGGAGGATAGGGGAGGCGACGGTAATCGGGGTTTTGCTGGTTCTATTGGGGGTGGTGCTTGGGCCGGCGGTGCAGGCGAGTTCTATTGCGAGATATCTGACGTTCGACAGGCATCAACTAACGATATTGCTGGCTGTGTACGGATTTACGGCGGCGGTGCTGCCGGTTTGGCTACTGCTTGCGCCGCGTGATTATTTGAGCACTTATATGAAGATCGGGACGATACTGCTGATAGCGGCGGGAGTTATCATTGTTCGGCCTATTATTCAGATGCCGGCGGTGACGGAATTTGTGAGCGGGGGCGGGCCGATAATTCCGGGTAAGGTTTGGCCTTTCATGTTCATCACGATAGCATGCGGGGCGATATCCGGGTTTCATTCGCTGATAGGGTCTGGTACGACGCCGAAGATGCTGACTAATGAAAGAGATATTCTGCCGATCGGCTACGGGGCGATGCTGATCGAGGCGTTTGTTTCTATAATAGCGCTGATAGCGGCGACGCATCTGGCGCCTGCTGACTACTTCGCGATCAACACTTCCGCGGAGACATTCGCGAAGATGTCGCCGGCGATGGAAGTTAAGGAATTACCTGAACTGAGCAGGATGATAGGTGAGGATGTTGCGCATCGGCCCGGCGGGGCGGTTTCGCTTGCGGTTGGTATGACGAGTATTTTTTCGAAGGTGCCGGGGATACGGAGTATCGCGAGTTACTGGTATCATTTCGCGATCATGTTCGAGGCGCTGTTTATTTTGACGACGATAGATGCTGGGACGCGGGTTGGGCGGTATCTGCTGCAGGAGATGGGCGGGTATGTTTACAAGCCGTTGAAGAATATTCACTGGTGGCCGGGTGTGCTGGGTATGGGGGCTGTTATGTCGTTTTCGTGGGGTTATCTTGTTTACGGCGGATCGGTGACGACGATATGGCCTTTGTTCGGGATGGCGAATCAGCTGCTGGCGTCGATGGCGCTTGGGATCGGGACGACGTTTTTGATACGCATGGGCAAGGGGCGGTATATGTGGGTGACGGCGGGGCCGATGCTGTTTGTGGTGGTTACGACGGTGTGGGCGGGGTTGCAGAATATCGCTATCAATTATTATCCCAAGGGGAATTATCTGCTGGTGGGGATTTCGGTGTTTATCATTCTGATGGTAGCGGCGATGCTGGGGGACTGCGTATTAAAATGGCGTAAGATGCTGCTGGGCGGGAAGTCAGCCATTGTGACTGCTGAGGGAGAGGCTCAGCAGGAGCGGGTTTCGCTGGAAGTTCCAGATTAGTTTATGGTCGGGCGTTATCCTTGACGGCTATGCCATGGATGTAGACCAGGTCGCCGCCGAGCCAACCCGAAATTATGGCGAGTATGACGGCGGTAAGTGAAAGAGCAAAGACCGGTCTGGAAATCTGGTCGTCTCTTACGGCGATGTAAAAGGCAATAATAAACAATAGAACTACGGTTAGATTGAGAGTCATGTGCCAGATCCCTTTTTTTCTGGCCTTTGATGGGGGTATGGAGATCAGGTCGATGAATCCGGGCATCGCTGCGAGAAGGCCGCCGATGATCCCGCCGCCCATGGTGTAAATTGCGGCGGTGGTCCACTGCTGGGCGGGTGACGCGAGATTAATAACCTGGCACACGAGCGAGAATGTCAGCAATCCCAGCGGAAAGACGATGAGCATGGGATGGAATGGGTGGCCGGCGATACTGGCTGGAGTTCTCATAGTAATCCCCCTGAAATTTGTTTTCGATCACTACATTTTAGCGTTTTGCCGCTGGGTGTGTCCAACTTTTTTCATTTTCAGCGATCAAGCCGGCTTTTTGCGTAACGAAAACAAGGGGAGGTGTGCTATAATGGTGAGTTGAAACGCAACAACTTGATTCTGGGTGTCTAGAAGCCATTTCACAACCTCATTTGGGCTTCAAATGGATCTTTTTGCCGCTGGCGGCGTCGCCCTGCATCGCAATAGTAAGCAACTATTGCTGCTTCGGTCTCCTTGCCAGCGACAAAAATCTCTCATTTTCGCTCCAAAGCAGGTTATGAAATGGCTTCTAGGCACAGGAGAGCGGGAATATGGTTTTTCGTAGTATAATTGCCATCATGCTGGCCAGCAGCAGTTGGACGTTTGGCTCCATCGCGGTTGTAAATGGCACCTTCAATACTAATATTAATTACTGGGATAAATGTGACTGGAATTCGGCGAATGTGGTTTTTCAGTGGGTGGGAACTGATGGGCATAACAGCGCGGGCTGCGCAAAAATGACTAACGCTGTGGCGGGCGCGGTATACGGAGTTGCCAAGCGTACAGATTTGCTGAATGTGGCGGTGACGCCGGGGCAGTCGATAGTAATTTCGGCATGGGTGAAGACAAGCGGAAGCGCGGGGGCATGGCTGGAGGTTTACCAGCGTGACTCGCTGTTCGTTAATCGCGGCAGTTTTGTCACGAGCAGGGTGCAATCAGCGGACTGGAAAAAATTGGAAATGTTTTTGCAAATACCAGCTGATATCGCGTGGCTGCGCATCGATGTACGGGCAAGCGAGGCGGGAACTTTCTATGTTGATGACGTGGAAATAAACGATCTCGAGTACAATTTTGATTTTGAAGACGACAGCGAGGCATTATGGCCTAACGGCTGGGCTTGCGTGGCGTGGCCTGCGGCGACAAGCAGGGCAGGGAGGACAACGGGGACTGCATATACGGGCAATTCTTCACTGGAATTTATTATGAGCGGGGCTAGTCCCAGATGTGCCGCACTTAATTACATAGGGGTAGAGGCGATGCCGCTGGGGGGTGTGGCGAGCATTGGTATCGCTCACAAGAGCACGGGGCCTGGGCTGAGCATGCTGGTGAATTATTATCTTGGCAACAGACGCATTGGAATAGAAAAGTTTGGCCTTACATCAACATCGATTTGGCGATACAGCTATTGTTCGCTGAATCCTACTTACGGAGCGGACCGGTTCCAGATCGAGATATGGTGCGAAGGCGCTACCGGGACGGCGTGGGTGGATTCGATAATGGCTACGGCGGGCGGACAAAGTGGGCTGGTTTATGGAAATAATCTTGCACTGCTATATACAAGCAGATGGGGAACTGCGCCGGGGCAGTTTGCGGCAGTGCCGGGCAATGCGAACGAGACTTATGAGCCACTTGTTTCTTCGGAGCCGGTTACGATGGAGACGGCGCTGGAGCAATATAAGAATGTTCATCCGCGGCTGATATTCAGAAACGAGGATATTGCTAAGATACGTTCATGGGCAAAGGGTACGCACAGCGGGATGTATGACTGGCTTATGAGCGGCGAGAGGGGGTTGTTCAGCCAGGGCGGCAGGAGAGGGAGCGGCATAATTCTGTTCGCGTTCGGATGGCTGCTCAACCAAGACGCGTCACTGTTGTGGGAAACAAAATGGTGGATGTTTGATCTTTGCAATAATTATTACCTTTCGTCTGATTTTGAATCCAGTTTCGGGATAACGGGGCTGGCGCTGGGGTATGACTGGGTGTTCAATACGTTGTCGGCGCGTGAGAGGGATGAGCTGCGGCTTAAGCTGGCGATCTTTACAAAGCCCTGGTACGATTATTATCTCACGCTTGGGCAGGCTGTGCCGTGGCAATTCAATCATTTCAATCACGGGCCCGGAGCATACGGGCTAGCAGGTATGGCACTTTATGGCGACGGTAATCCATACGGCGGTGACGCGGGTTCGCTTGAGTGGGCGATGTACGGCAGATATGGAGTTGGAAGAATAGTAGAGACGCTGCCGGTGGACGGTTCGTACCAGGAAGGGCTGCATTATATGAACCTGGTGGCGGACTGGTGGTTTAAGTATATCGAAGCGCTGCGGCGATTTACGGGCGAAGACCTTTTCAAAGAAAGCACATGGTTCAAGAACGCGATGTTTTTTGAGCTATTTGAAATGACACCGGATTGGAAATACAAAGGGAATTTTTCTGACAGCATGCTTGAAAATATCGAGGAAAACCCGTCGGTGGTACTGAGGCTATCCGCGAGGGAAAACACGGAATTTGCGGCTAGCGCGGCGTGGATGGCTGATAAGGCAAACGAGACATGGCAGATGGTGGATTCAAAGCAGCTTGAAAAAAGGGTTTGGGAATTTTTGTTTTATCAACCCGACGTGACCCCCAAAAGCCCCGAGCAATCACATCTTACGCTGTACAGGCATTTCAATGATATCGATGTTGCGACTGTTCGCAGCGACTGGTCGAATGAAAGTTCTATGTTCATGTTTAAATGCGGGCCTTACGGCGGACATGCAGGGGCGCAGCTCAGGGAAGCGGGTGGGGGCGGACATTTCGGGCATAATCATCCGGACGCGGCTAGCTTTATGATTTTTCATCGCAATATACCGATCGCAGTGGATTCGGGCTATACCACGGTTAAGCGTACAAACGGACACAACACATTTCTTGTCAATAACTACGCACAGGTGGGTGACGGTTATGAATATACCGGTACTGTGGTGCCTTATTCGAAGGCGGCGAGGATAACCAAGTACTTTGGGTCTGACGCGATGTTTTATGTAAAAGGACAGGCTGGGGGCTGCTACGCTTCTGGGGCGTCGCTGACAAAGTATGACAGGCAGATAATCGGCGTTGAAGGCAAGTGGTTTGTGATAGTAGATGACCTTGCGGCGGGGGCGAACCGGAATTTCAAATGGCTGCTCAATACGCGCAGGGCGGGTAGTATTGCCGGACGGACAGCGACGGTTGTTGATGACGGCGGGCCGGTGGGTATAACGCCGACATACGCGGGAAGGGACTATATTGGCATGGTCAACCCGGGCGGTGCATCGACGATGGTGGTTACTTTTCTCAAGCCCGATGCGCTGACTATAGCATCGTCGATGGAGTATGTAGAGGAACCGTGGATCACCTGGACGCAGGTATGGCGGCTGGCTGCGACAAGCGCATCCACGACGAGTTCGCGTTTTATAACGGTAGTGACTTTGCAGGGGCCTGGTGAGGCGACGCCTGCGGCGAGTATTAGCGGCAGTGATACGATCACGATCGATGACGGTAGCGACATGGCGGAAATAAAACTGCTGGCGAACGGAGCAACTATGTATAAGAAAGTCGGCGGTAAAATCGTGGCTATCGGGGCTGTGGGGGCCAACCAGGTGACTGTTGATGGGCAAAGTTGGATTGGTGACAACGGCGTGGCGGACTGGTGCAAGGTGATGTGCGGATACCATAATACCCAGTTCTACGCGGGTGACCTGAACGGGGACTGCTATGTGGAACTGGGGGACTTTGCAACGGCGGCAGGACAGTCGAGTATGACTATCCTGAATGATGTTATACTGGACTGGTTGGAGTGCAGCGACCCTGAGAGCCCTGTATGCAGACGTTATGCCGACTGAATGCGTCTTAAATAAGAGTGCCGGTAAAAATTTGTCGAACAAAAATGGTTGCAAAACTGTTGGAAAACAGTATATTTACTAGGCTTTACGTTAGTTAGAGATTATTTGACCTCATAGAAGCCGTTTTTCGGGGCTTGTGAGGGATGAGAAAAGGGAGCTTGCAAATGTCCAGAGTTTGTTTTTTTACGGGTAAACACACAACATTTGGTCAGTCGATATCCAGACGCGGTAAAGCAAAGTACCTCGGCGGAGTCGGTAAGAAGGTTACCGGCATAAGCAAGAGGGCTTTTAAGCCGAATATTCAGAAGGTTCGGGCACTTGTCGATGGCAAGATAGTTCGCATCAAGGTATCGGCTAAGGCGATACGCATGGGCCTGGTAGTCAAGCCGCCAAAACGGACTTACAAGGTGACCGAAGCCTCGGCGAGCTAAAACGAATTTCTATGTAAATGGCAGGACGGTGAATAGCCGTCCTTTTTCATGCGCAGAAATAAGCTAAGCACATAGATTGTGCTTTTCTAAGTCGACCTTTGAGATTAAATTACAGACTAATTTTTTGGAGTGAGTATGGCCCAGGTAAAAATAGATCAGGGACAGGTAAGGCAGGTTGCCAAGCTGTCGCGGCTGGATCTTAGCGAGGCGGAAATAGCGCAGTTCAGTGAACAGCTATCGGCGGTGCTGGATTATGTTGCCAAGCTCAACGAGCTTGATACAACGAATGTGGAGCCGCTGGCACATTGTCTGCCGGTGTCGAATGTGTTTCGAGAGGATAAGGCCAGGGAATCGCTGGGGACGGCGAAGGTGCTGGCTAATGCACCGGAGCACGATGGGCAGTTTTTCCTGGTTCCAAAGATACTGGAAGAATAGAGAAGCGAGACAAGCATGAATGATATTTCAAATTTGAGCTGCCTGGAAATCAAGACAAAGATCGCGACTGGCGAAATGACAAGCGAGCAGGCTGTGGGGGCGATGTTCAAGAAAATAGACGAAAACGAGGAGCAGATCGGGGCGTTTATTTCG
>MHYB01000055.1:10202-19721 GCA_001824635.1 Planctomycetes bacterium GWF2_50_10 | reverse complement strand
AGTGCGCAAAGAAAGTGGATGCGAAAATAAAGGCCGGCGAGCGGGTGGGATCGATGGCGGGAGTGCCGGTAGCGGTAAAGGATAACATCTGCACGGATTTTGCGGCTACGACGTGCGGCTCGAAGATACTGGCGAATTTCAGGCCTCCTTATGATGCGCATGTGGTTGAGCGGCTCAAGGCCCAGGACGCTGTAATAATCGGCAAGACGAACATGGATGAGTTCGCGATGGGTTCGTCGACGGAAAATTCTGGGATAAAGCAGACGAAAAATCCGTGGGATACATCGAGGGTGCCGGGCGGGTCGAGCGGAGGTTCTGCGGCGGCGGTTGCGGCGAAGATGTGTCCGGCGGCGCTTGGTTCGGATACGGGCGGGTCGATAAGGCAGCCGGCGAGTTTTTGCGGAGTTGTGGGTTTGAAGCCGACGTACGGGCGGGTTTCGCGGTATGGGCTTGTGGCGTATGGGTCGAGTTTGGATCAGATCGGGCCGCTGACGCGGACGGTTGGGGATGCGGCGCTGGTGATGAATGTGATCGCGGGGGCGGACTTGCGGGATAGTACCAGCGTGAGTGAAGATATTGCGCCGAAGGCGGATTATCTCGTGAGGCTCGATGAGGGGGTTAAAGATTTAACAATTGCGGTTGTGCCGGAGCTTAATGAGGGGGCAAGCGCGGAGGTGCGCGAGTCGGTTAAGGCGGCAATCGAGGTTTACAAAAAGTTCGGGGCGAAGGTGATTGAAATAACTATGCCGCACTTTGGGTATGCGATCGCGACGTATTATGTGGTCGCGACGGCGGAGGCATCGAGCAATCTTGCAAGGTATGATGGTGTGCATTATGGGCACAGGAGCAAGGCGGCTGGGAATTATATCGAGGTTTATACCAAGTCGCGGGCGGAGGGGTTCGGCGAAGAAGTTAAGCGGCGTATTATGCTTGGGACATACGCACTTTCGAGCGGATACTATGACGCGTATTACCTTAAGGCTCTGAAGGTGCGGAATTTGATACGTCGTGATTTTTCGAAGGCCTTTGAAAACGCGCATTGCATCATGATGCCGGTTGCGCCGACGACGGCGTTCAAGATAGGCGAAAAGACAGCGGATCCGCTGGAGATGTATCTTTCGGATATATATACGATAGCGGCGAATCTTGCGGGAGTGCCGGGGATAAGCGTGCCTTGCGGTTTTGACGGTGCAGGGTTGCCTATAGGACTCCAGATACTTGGGCCGGCGTTCGGGGAAGGGAATCTGCTGAAGATCGCGAGATCGTATGAAAAGGTTAATAGCTAATCAGAGGTAAGCATGTCAGCTCTTGAATATAAATTGATTGTTGGTTTGGAAATTCATGTGCAGCTTGCGACGGAGACTAAGATGTTCTGTTCGTGCGGGCTGGAGTTTGGTGCGGAGCCTAATTCGCGGGTTTGCCCGGTTTGCATGGGTATGCCGGGAGTGCTGCCGGTGATGAACAAGAAGGCGTATGAGTATTCGGTGCTGGCGGCGCTGGCGCTGAATTGCAATATTACAAAGCACACCAAGTGGGATCGCAAGAGCTATTATTATCCCGATCTGCCAAAGAATTATCAGATAAGCCAGTATGACCTGCCGATGAGTTCGGATGGGTTTATTGAAATACAGACGGCGGATGGTACTTTAAAACGAGTGGGCATAATCCGCGCGCATCTGGAAGAGGATGCGGGTAAGAATCTGCACGGGGCGGGGGAAAATTCGCAGGTCGATCTTAACCGGGCGGGTACGCCGCTTTTGGAAATTGTAACCGCGCCGGATATGAACAGTCCCGAAGAGGTGCGACTGCTGGCAGAGGAATTGCAGCGGATCGTGAGGTATCTTGGCGTGAGCGAGGCTGATATGCAAAAGGGGCACATGAGGTTTGAGCCTAATGTCAATCTGCACATAACTCGCGACGGACAGCTTTTTAAGACAGCTATCGCGGAGGTGAAGAATTTAAATAGCTTCCGCTCGATAGAGAGAGCTGTGGCGTATGAGTGCAGGCGGCAGCTCGATGAATTTATTGACAACGGCAGGACGAGGGAAAATACGCCCAAAACGACAATGGGCTGGGATGATGACAGGCAGCAGACGGTTTTGCAGCGTGAAAAAGAGGCTGCGCATGATTACAGGTATTTTCCCGAGCCTGACCTTGTGCCGGTGGAGATGAATGATGAATGGCTTGGGGAAATAAAGTCGCGGCTTTGTGAGATGCCGCTGGCCAGGAGAAATCGGTTCACCAGCGAATATAAGTTAAGCGAATATGACGCGGCGGTGCTGGCAAACGACAGGTCGACGGGTGATTATTTCGATGCGGTAGTAAAATTCGGGGCTGATCCCAAAAGGGCGTGCAATCTTATAACACAGGTTGGGATGAAGCTTGCAAATGAGGCTGGTAAGAATGTGGCCCAGCTTGGGGCGGGCGCGAAGGATCTGGCCCAATTGGCAGATATGGCCGATAAGGGATTGATCAGCGCGACGGCGGCGGCTGTGATAATGGGCGAAATGGTCTCCAGCGGCAAGGGGCCGATGGAGATAGCACAGGAGAAGAATCTTCTGCAAAGCAGTGATCAGGATGCGCTTATAAAGTTCGTTGACGAGGTGCTGGCTGAGAATCCGCAGGCGGTGGCGGATGTGAAAGAAGGCGGCAAGAAAAAGGAAAAGGCACGAGGCTTCCTGATGGGCAAGGTAATCCAGAAGGCTAAGGGGCAGGCTAATCCGAAAGTGGCAGGTGAGCTGCTAGCCAAGCGGCTTGAGGGGTAGGCCGAAGGGGGCTAAACTCGAAATCCGAAATCCGAAACAAATTCAAATGCTCAAAAGAGAAAATTCAAAATGAAGGGCAGAAGAGTTAATCACGGATTTTGCGGAAAGTGCAGTAAAGAAGAAAAGTTTAAACGCTGATTTCGCTGATTGGGCTGATTTTTAGAAGAAAAGGTAAAAAAAACTCAGGTGGGGGTGGTTTTTTTGCGCAGCGGAGGGTGATTTCAGGTAAAGTCAAAATAAAACAGCTAGAGATTCATCCGGGGGGACCGTATGCGAATGCTCAAAGCGGTGTTGGTGATACTCTTGTGTTACTGCGGGGCGGGGTTTGGCGGTGACGATCCTAACGCGAAGATAGCGGGGGTTGAGGAGGTAAGTTCGACATTTCGGGGTGTTGTCAAGAAGATCAAGCCGGCGGTTGTTTATATCGAAGTACTTAAACAGGGTACGCCAAATCTTTACGGCGCGGCGGTTCGGGGCAGCGGCAGCGGCGTGATAATCGACGGCAAACGGGGTTATGTGCTCACGGCATATCATGTTATTGAGAATGTGACGCGGGTGAAGGTGAAGCTGGCAGACGGGAACGAATATGAGGCAAGCGATATACGTGGCGACAGTCATACCGATCTTGCGATCGTAAAGATAGACGCGGGGATGCTGCCTGAGGCTAATCTGGGTGATAGCGAAACGATAGAGGTTGGTGATTGGGTTCTGGCGATAGGTTCGCCGTTCGGGGCGGCGCTGGAAAATTCGGTTTCGGCGGGGATCGTGAGCGCAAAAGGCAGGCGGACAAATGTGCTGGGGAAAATGGGTATCGAAGATTACATTCAAACGGACGCTGTTATCAATAAAGGTAATAGCGGCGGGCCGTTGGTGAATATATATGGGCAGGTGATAGGGATAAACTCGAACATAATTTCGACGACGGGGATGTATGCGGGGCTTGGTTTTGCGGTGCCCAGCAACATGGTAAAGCCAGTGGCATTGAGGCTTATTAGTGAGGGCAGAGTGGTGCGGGGCTGGCTGGGGGTAATTATCGCATCGCTTTCCGAGGTGAAAACGGCTATAGGTGAAGGCATGGGGGCAAGCAGCGGGGCGTATGTTGTAGACACAATTTCGGGAGGGCCGGGGCAGGCTAGCGGGCTTAAAAAAGGGGATATAATTCTTTCGGTGGATGGAAAAGGTGTAAAAGACTCTTTTGAGCTAATTAACGATGTATGCTGGAAGAGGCCTGGTGAGATCGCCAACTGTACGGTTTTGCGTAAGGGAAAGCATATAGATGTTTCAGTTGTGCTGGGGGAGCGGCCAAATGCTGATCTGAGCGAAAAACCAAGGATCGAGGAGGTTGGCGGGGAGAATGGGGCGAAGAAACTGGGAATAATGGTTGCGGATCTGGATGTGAAGATACAGCAGAAAGGGGGGGCTTCAAGGGTAAAGGCGGCGATAGTTATGAAGGTAGAGAAAGGGTCGCCGGCACAGGAATCCAGTATCGAGGTTGGGGATATAGTGACAAAAGTGAATGAGGTGCCGGTGGAGAACGCAAAAGATTTTGAAAGGCTCGTCAAAACTAGCAGCCTGGCCCGGGGGATATCGATAACAATTCTAAGCGCGATAGGTGAGCATACCGTTATGGTGAAAGCGGAGTAATAGGAATAGCGAAACAAATATCAAATAACAAATCTCAATCACAAACAAATTCAAAATACAAAAAAAATCAAATTCAAAACAAATGCGGGCGGGGCAGGGCTGGTGTCAAGGGGCGGCGGGAGTACTAGATAATGTGATGAGAGGGGTATGAAGAGCGGAGAAAAACTTTATCGGTCTATAGCTAAATCGTGATTACAAAAAGAATTAAAGAAATTTCACGCGAGACTCCGATAAATCCTATAAGCGAGTAAAACCAAGGGAGTCAGCTATGAGTAAGATGGAACTGATAAATTATATATGTGAGATCAACAGGACAGCGAAGACGGATTTTCTGGAGAAGTTTTCGGAAGACGAGTTATCGAAATATCTTGAGCACCTTCTGGAACTTGATCTGCACAAACTCGCACTTTGCGCATGACGCCAACTGATTTATTCAGCTTTTGATACCGGGCACAGCTTACATCTGTGCCTTTTTTTATTGCCAAATTCATGCTCTGCTTTGAATGAAGAGAAAATCATAATCACGGATTACACGGGTTACACTGATTTTACGTTTGAATTTTGTCCATGCGGAGCAACGGTAAGCTGTTTGACGATTCAGCATGGGCAAGAGTACTTGCCCATACTACAAAACTTTGGCGGGCCCTTTTATTACATTGAAAAAGCCTGATTTAGTGGTCATGCGATAATCCTACTTGACTTGATTTTCCCGTTCACAGGCATCTCTCCAATTACGGCCTTGGATTACACAATTAGATCCAAGTGTTTGAACTAAACGATCAAAAAGTTGAGCTTGCATATTAAAACCAAGATCGCGGTTGCGGTACCCTCCCAGCCCTTTTATATTAAAAATGAGAGTTTTTTGGTTTTCAGAATAGAAAACCAAAAAACCGAGATTGCCGTCCGAAAGGCCGGGACGAATTTTGTACACAGCTATCGGCGATAAAGATATAAAAGCATCTTGAATTTTTGACTGTTTGACAAAACCATTTTCTTTCGCAACGGTATCCGCAATGCTTATTATTCTGTGAATGTCTGTTTCGACTGGGCAAATCGACATTGAATTAGAATCAGAAAATTTTTGTGTCTGAACAGCAACAAAACCTACGGCAGCAATGTCGCAACCAGAAAAAAACACCGAAAAGCAGAAAATTAATGTAATTTTAACATACATCGTACTTCTCCAGTTTTGTAGGATGGGCAAGTACTCTTGCCCATCCTGAATTTTCAAATATCTCACCACTGCTGGGCATGGGCAAAATTCTTTTGCGCATCTACCATGGCTATATCTTTTAAGCAGACACAGTATTTCGGTCAATATCAAATATTGACCGAAGTATTTCGCCCATCCTACAAAGCTGGGTTATCAAATCTAGCCCTTGCAGGTCTGAAGATGGAATGCTTTCTACGAAGCACGAAAATATATTAAAAAAGCAATTTAAAATCTCAAATAATTCAAAAAAAAGTCACTGGATACCCGCCTGCGCGGGTATGACAAGTCGATTTTTAACACGCTGTGACATATCAGCATGGGCAAGAGTACTTGCCCATTTCCTACAAAGTTTCCTTTCGCCCCATCCGGGGCTTTTAAAAGAAAATAGAAATGGGAATGGTTTGCAACGATTATTCTCATATCTCACGATATGGGCTACTCCCTGTCGCCACGTCCGTGGCTGAAGAACACGAAACTAGTGATAGGTATAGCGTATGGGAATACGACACGGCCTAGCTGCGCTAGACCGTGCCACGAAAACAAAATCCAATCACGAAGCTCGAAAATACGAAATAAATTCATATCAAATGCAAGGCAAATTAAAAACGTGACGAGGTAGGGCTTCGCCCACCTTCTGCGGATCCCTCGCGTCAAATCAGCAAAGCTGATGACTTTGGCTTCGGGATGACAGAGTCGGTGGGGATTTATGGGTAAAATTGTGCATGGGCAAGAGAACTTGCCCATCCTACAAAATTTAATAATCCATACTCATGAAATCGGCGAAGACTTTGGCGTCGTTAGCCCATTTCTGGGCTTCTTTTAATTCCACCTGGCGGGATTTTACGAGTGAGGCGAGGTGCTGTTCGAGGGTTATCATTTTGCCATCGGGGGTGTTCTTTGTTTTTGTCTGGAGCTGGGTATAAATCTGCTCGACTTTGCCGATACGGATGAGATTTGCAACGGCGTAGGTATTATTGAGAATTTCCATGGCGATGACCCTGCCTGAGCCGCCGGCGCGAGGGACGAGCTTCTGGCTTATGACATACGCGAGGCTAAGCGAGAGCTGGTTTCGGACTTCTTCCTGCCTGTCGCCGGAGAAATAATCCATGATCCTGGTTATGGAGCCGGTGGTGTCGCGTGTGTGCAATGTTGAAAAGACAAGATGGCCTGTTTCGGCGGCCATGAGGGTCATTGAGACGGTTTCAGCATCGCGCATTTCACCTACGAAGATAACATCGGGGTCTTCGCGCAGAACGGACCTGAGGCCATCCGAGAACGAGCGGACATCTCTGCCGACTTCCCGCTGCGAGATCATTGAGCTTTTGTGGGCAAGGACGTATTCGATGGGATCTTCGATACTTATGATGCGGAGCGCGCGAAGGGCTGCGATGCGGTCGATTAAGGACGCGATTGTCGTGGATTTACCCGCGCCTGTTACGCCGGTAACGAGGACAAGGCCGGATTGGAGGTCGAGAATATCCTGCCAGACGTTGTTTGGAAAACCGACCCGGTCAATCGGCGGCACATCGCTGCTTAAGGCCCTTATCGCGGCGGCGATGCCGTCGTTTTCTTTGAATACGTTTATCCTGAAGTGCAGAGAGCCGTAGTGGTAGGAAGCGTCGACAGTGAGATTTGTTTCCAGCTTGGCGATGGCATCTTCACTTAGGATGGGATAGGTAAGGCCTTTGACAGCTTCGAGGGTGAGGGGATCGCCCCGCATGGGCACGAGTGATCCATCGATGCGATAGGCGGGCGGCAGAGAAGGTTTTATGTGGAGGTCGGAGATACGCATAACGCCGTGACGCTCGAAATATGCAAGCATATCGTGAATGGAGATATTACCCAAATCACTGGTGTGATAGAACTTGTCATCTGGTGAATAAGTGCTCAAATCGGATTACCCCCCATTTTAAAACGAAGCCCGAAATGCGAAATTCGAAATCCGAAATAAATGTTATCTGCGGAGTCGCTGCGCGACGCTTTTCTATTTCTGGATTCCCGCCTGCGCGGGAATGACAAGTCACTTTGATTCACAGGGTCATTCTAAACCCACGGTTGCCACCGTGGGCTGGTTAAATTGCGTTCTTTCTAAATTAACTATATACAATTTTGCAAAAGAAAGGTGAGAAAAAAATAGAAATTGTGTTCACAGTTGCACAGCAGTTTGTAAAATACATCTGCAACTTGAGACGGGGGAATAATGAACATAGCAATTTTCGGGCTTTCAATAAGTTCATCGTGGGGTAACGGTCATGCGACGATTTGGCGAGGCTTGTGCAAGGGGCTTTGCGGGCGAGGGCACAGGGTGACATTCTTCGAAAGGGATGTACCTTATTATGCACAGAGCAGGGATTACACTGGTATTGACGGCGTTGAACTTGTGCTTTATGAAAATTGGGACGGGATTACCCGACAAGCTGCAAACGCTCTGAGAGAGGCTGATGTCGCAATAGTGACATCGTATTGCCCTGATGCTATTGCGGCAAGTGAGATGATCTTTAATAGAGCTGATACACTCAAATGTTTTTATGATCTGGATGCGCCGGTTACACTGACCAGGCTGGAAAGAGGTGAGAAGGTTGAGTATATCCCAGAGCAGGGGCTGGGGGATTTTGATCTGGTTTTGAGCTGGACCGGCGGAGAAACGATACGCAAATTGAAATCTGAACTTGGAGCACAGGAGGTTTGGCCTCTGTACGGATGTGTTGACCCGGATATACACAGGCCTGTGGAAGCAAAAATTGATTACAGTTGTGATCTGTCCTACCTGGGAACATACTCCCAGGACAGGCAGGATAAAGTTGATGAATTGCTAGTAAAGACAGCCAGGTACGCAAAAGATATGCGGTTTATAATAGGGGGTTCACAATATCCGAACGATTTTCCGTGGCAGGATAATATCTGGTACCTGAGCCATGTTGAGCCTGGGGAACACCCGGCATTTTACTGTTCGTCAGGTTTTACGCTTAATATCACAAGGCGCGCGATGGCGGAAATGGGGTTTTGCCCGCAGGGACGGCTCTTCGAGGCAGGGGCGTGCGGGACGGCGATCATAAGCGATTACTGGGAGGGGCTGGAACAGTTCTATGAGCCTGGTGAGGAGATCATTATTTGCCGGACGTGCGAAGAGGTGCTTGAGGCCTTGTCGATGGGAGAAACTAAACGGAAAAGCATAGCCCAAGCGGCGAGGCAAAGAACGCTTGAATGTCATACGGCCAACAGGCGAGCGCAAGAGATGGAGAATATTTTCGACGTTTATCTACTTGGGGTGAAATAAAATCTGGAGGTTCTATGTGGGGGATTATGCCGGCAGCGGGGGCGGGGAGCAGGATACAACCGCTGGCGTTTTCGAAGGAACTGCTGCCGGTGGGGAGCAGGTTTGACGGGCAAACGGAAAAGCCCAGGGCAGTGAGCGAATATCTTGTCGAGCGGATGATACTTGGCGGGGTGGATAAAATCTGCGTGGTGATATCGCCGGGCAAGAGCGACATCATGGAATATTACAGCGGCGGCGACAGCACGGTGCGGTTTTGTTATGTGGTGCAGCCAAAGGCGCAGGGGCTTTGTGACGCGATATTTTCCGCAGTTGGCGTGGTCGGTAAAAATGAGCCTGTAGTAATTGGTTTGCCGGATACTGTTTGGTTCCCGGAGGATGCGCTTAAGTATTTGGGCGACAAGGAGTTATCGTTTCTGCTGTTTCCCGTGGCTCGCCCGGAGTTTTTCGACGCGGTGGTCATGGATGAGGCGGGTAGTGTATTGCGAATTGAGGTCAAGCAGAAGGGGGCTTCGAGTAAATGGATATGGGGGGCGTTTAAGATGAGCGGAGGAATACTTTATGAGCTTTATGATCTATGGCTAAAAAGAGAAAGGCAGGATGAATATTTCGGTACGCTTGTG
>MHYB01000055.1:8381-10181 GCA_001824635.1 Planctomycetes bacterium GWF2_50_10 | reverse complement strand
GGGGTGTGCAGGGGGGTGAAGGGGGGTAAATCGTATGTGGATGTGGGTACAATTGATGGTTACAGGCAGGCAATTAACATTCTAAGATCCAAATCAAGGATGAAGGAGGGGGTATGTCAGTAGCGACGAACGTGGCTGTAACAGAAGCTATGGATCTGTTATGTAGTGAATATGATGAGAGTAATCCCAAATTGCCGACGGCGGCGGTGGTGGTGGCGCACCACGATGATGAGGTGGCGGGGATGGGGGCACAGTTCCTCAAATTCGGGGAAGTGTATTTCATTCATGTTACCGATGGGGCAGCGCGGGACATGGCCGATGCGACGAGGCATGGTTTTGATTCTCGCGGGGCGTATGCAAGCGTCAGGCAAAAGGAATTCGCCAGCGCGCTGCAAATTGCGCACATCGACCAGAACAGGATAATCGATGTTGGCATCGCTGATAAAGAGGCATCGCTGAATATGGCTCATATTTGCCGAGAATTGGTGGAAATATTGATGTATATCGGGCCGCAAATGATCTTTACGCATCCATACGAAGGGGGGCATCCTGATCATGACGCTACGGTACTGGGGCTTAGGGCGGCTGTGCGGCAGATAGCCAAAAACGAACTCAACGAGATAGCGGTTTTTGAATTCACTTCATATTTCGATGATAACGGCTCGATGGGAACGGGCAAATTTTTACCCGGAAGCGACGGCGGGCGGCTGGCGGCATTTACACCTAAACAGCTTGAATTAAAAGTGCGAATGATGGAATGCTTCGAGACACAAAAAGATGTGCTGAAATATTTTCCAATACAAATTGAGAGGTTCAGAACGGGGCCGGCGTATAATTTTACACAATCGGCCGGACCAAGAGCGTATTACGACCAGTTTGACTGGGGAGTAAAAAGTGCGCAGTGGCAAGATCTGGCGCGCAGCGCACTTGAGGAGCTTGGCATTGTGGGGCCGTTATGAGAGTGCTGAGCGTTGCTTACCCGTTTGCGGCCGTAACCGAGGCGACACCGGGAGGTGCGGAGCAGATACTGCTTAAACTTGTGCAAAAGCTTAATTCTTTGGGGCATGACTGCGGCGTTGTCGCCGCGGACGGATCACAAACCGCGGGGAGGCTTTGGGAAGGGCCGGCAACGGACGGGGTTATCGATGAGGTCAAACGAGAATGCGTTTATGAGCAGTACAGGCAAACGCTTGACCGCGCAATAACAGAGTTCAAGCCGGATGTAATTCATTGTCATGGACTTGATTTTAATAAGTACATAGATGAAACGATTGCCGCGCCAGTGCTGGCAACGTTGCATCTGCCGGTGAAATGGTATGATGCGGCTGCATTTGAGCCGAAAGATAACATTTTTTTCAATTGCGTGAGCAGGCATCAATATTTTACATGCGGGCCGTGCGAACAAAATCTTGGATATATTGAAAACGGAGTGGAATTTTGCGAGCCGAATCTCGAAAGGGTATCGAAGCGAAATTATGTATTGTGCCTGGGCAGGATATGCCCTGAGAAGGGCTATCACCTTGCTATAGACGCAGCGCAGATGGCAGGCGTTGATTTAATTTTGGCGGGTAAGCTGTTTGGGTATCCCGCGCATCAGCGTTATTACTTTGAGCAGATATGTCCAAGGCTCAAAAGGGCTGGGGTAAAATTCATAGAAAGCGTTGGGGGAAGTGTTAAGGCAGAGCTGATACGCAATGCAAAATGCGTTTGCGTGCCGAGCCTGGTAGAGGAGACAAGCGGGCTTGCGGCGATGGAGGCTATGGCTGCGGGTACTCCGGTGGTGGCTTTCGGGGCGGGAGC
>MHYB01000055.1:0-8373 GCA_001824635.1 Planctomycetes bacterium GWF2_50_10 | reverse complement strand
GTATATCGTCGGGGATGAATACGAAATGGCAAGGGCCATCATGATCTGTGAGGATATCGATCCGCGCGCGTGTATCGAACTTGCGAAAGCTCGTTTTAGTCTGGACAGGATGGCGGCGGAATATGTCGGGCTTTATGAAAACATAGTAAAGCGGCAGAAAAAACAAGCGGGGGGACAATCAAGTGAAAATGCTGTCATCATCGCAGATGATATACCTTGAGGAAATTACAAGCGACTGGGCATTGGAATCGATCCAGCCGCAATGGCGAAAGCTTTGGGAGCGGTGCGAGCGGGCGGGGCCTTTCCAGACACCGGCGTGGCTTTGGAACTGGTGGAAGCATTTTGCGCCCGGCAAGATATTAACACTTGCGATACATCATGATTCCAGGCTTGTTGGGCTTGCGCCTTTTTATATTGAGAACGAAAACGGTATAAAGGTAGTGAAATTCATCGGTACAGGCATAACGGATTATAACGATATACTGGCTGAGGACGCGTTCGAGGAGGATGTGGTCGAAATTATTTACGAATACCTGATCACGCACCAGCGACTTTGGGACAAATGTGATCTTTCGGATATAAGTCCACGGTCAGTGCTGGTTGAGAGCTTGTCGGATTATGTTGAGATCGATATGGGCAAACTGCATGTGTGCCCGTTTGTTGATGTATCACTGGGCCGCCAAAGTGTACTGGGGTATATGGACGCGGTGCACAGACGCAAGCTTTTTAAATCGGTTCGGATGCTTGAATCATTGGGCAAGGTGGAGTTTGAAAAGGCTGATCTCGGTGACGTTGATGAATGGATGGAGGAATTTTTTCTTTTGCACAACGCAAGCAGGGCGATGCGCAATTTGGCAGGCGGCATGGAATGTGAAAAATTGAGGGCATTTCATTTACGCGCTGCCAAGGAGCTTGCAGAGCAGGAATTGCTGGGTCTTTTCCGGCTTACCGCGGGCGGTCGTACGGCTGCGATAATCTATGGTTTTATCGCGAGGGGCGTTTTTTACAGCTATATGGGAGGGTTTGAGCCTGATTTTGCCAAGTTCAGCCCGGGCAACGTTGCGCTGCTGCATGTGCTGGAGCATTGTATGAAATCGGGTATAAGGACGTTCGATTTTCTTAGGGGGGATGAAAAGTATAAATTTTTGTGGGGATCGCAGAGAGGGCATAATTATAAGCTGAGGATGAATTAGCGAAGCGAGAGTGCAAGAGTGCAAAAAGTGCAAGTGTTTATGGGAATTGAAGGTAGATCGCTGCACGATCACTATTTAGAAAGGTTCTTCGCTTCGCTCAGATAATATGTAAGTCTTGATGTTCATAAGCGCACGGTTTCTGGTGCGGTATGGACGAGTGCTTGTGTCGCCCCTTACAGGGCCTTTTAAGTTTTTGTGCCGCTTTTTCCCCAGGCTCACGCCTGGGGCTATTAAACTGTCGCCCTCTACGAGGGCTTTGCTACATTTGGCTAAAATGTTACGGAAATGTTTGATTCAAAACGCTCTCACATGCGGGGGTGGTGTTTATTTATGCGCGGGGTTCATGGAGAGGCATTTTTTGGGGCAGGCTTCTACGCAGTAGGAGCAGACGATGCACTTGTATGGGTCGAGGGTCCAGGTTTTGGGTTCGCGGGTTACGGCTAGCGCGTTTGAGGGGCAGCGTTTCTGGCAGATGCCGCAGTAGATGCAGGTGTCGGCGTCGATCTGCAGGTGGCCGCGGGCGCCGGCTATGGGCGTGCGCGGGGTGAAGGGGTAGAGCCTTGTCGCGGGCCTGGAGGTTATATTTTGCCAAACGTTATTTACGAATGTGAAGATACGCATTATCGCTCCGTACAACTGATACAAGGATCAATGGTCAAGATAATTACAGGTACATCGGTTAGCTGGCAGCCGGGCAGCATTTTTAGCAGGGCTGGGATGTTGGCGAAGGTGGGTGTGCGGATACGCAGGCGTTCGAGGTTCTTTGTGCCGTTGCCCTTGATATAGTAGATGACTTCGCCGCGGGGCTGTTCTGTTCGTGCTATTATTTCGCCATCGGGGTTGCCTTTTACGGGCACGGCGATGGGGCCAGCGGGCATTTTGGCCATGCACTGGCGGATGAGGTCTACACTCTGGTAAAGCTCGGCGAAGCGGACCTGTGTGCGTGCGAAGCAGTCGCCTGCTGTTTCTGTTACGGGTTTGAAATCGAGCTGGCCATATGCTGCGTAGCCTGTGGTGCGGAAATCGCGTGCGAATCCGCAGGCTTTTGCCACTGGGCCGACAGCGCCGGTTTCGAATGCCTGCTGGGCGGTTATCGTGCCGACACCGACGAGGCGTTCGCGGACTGAATAATCATTGAGGATCGTCGGGGCCATCTGGTCGAGATCGCGTGCGACGGAATCGAGGGCTGTGTTTATTTCGCCAAAGGCTGAGCTTTCGATATCACGACGGACGCCGCCGACGGTGCAGGTGCCGAGCATGATGCGGGCGCCGGCGGTTGATTCCATTAGCTGGAGTATTGTTTCGCGGGTTCGCATGCCCTGCATGAAGAGGGATTCGAAACCGAAGGCGTCTGCTGTGAGGCCAAGCCAGAGGAGATGCGAGTGCATTCGGTGCATTTCGCTCCACATTACGCGAAGGAATTTTGCCCTGTCTGGGACGGTAACGTTCATAAGCTCTTCAATGCCCTGGCAGAAGGTGAGGGAGTGGATGAAGGAGCATATGCCGCAGACGCGCTCGGCGAGGTAGGTTACCTGCTGGTAATCTTTTTCCTGTGCGAGGCGTTCGAGGCCGCGATGGACGTAGCCGATGGCGGGGATAGCTTCGACGACTTTTTCATCCTCCATGACCAGCTTTAGCTGGAGAGGTTCGGGGAGGACGGGGTGCTGGGGACCAAACGGTATTACAGATCTTTTTGCCATATCAGTTGTTACTCTTTGTCTCTGTGTTAACGACGGGCTTGTTAAAAGGCGCAATCGGGGCGTCCTCGGTCAGAAGGAACCTGCCTTCATAATTGAGGGCAAGGCCTTTGACGGGAATGCCGAAAAGGTCGCGAATCTCGTTTTCGACTATTATCGCAGCGAAGATTATGTCGGAGATGCTGGGGAGCTTTTGGCCCTTGAGCAGTTTAAGGCGAAGGGTTGAGAGGACATAGTCTTTGTCGAAATGGTACATTATATCGTGATACTCGCCGCAATCGACGCATGTCATCGTAACGAAGCGGTAGCCCTGTGGCATCATCGCGGCCACTTCGTTGAGCAGGGTATCACGGCTGATTTCTTTTACGTTTGTAAGCATTATTTTACAGCTCCAACTTCATCCGGTTCCTGTGCCGGTGTTTCATCGACGGGCTTTGGTGAGGGGGAGACGGTGATCCGGGGTTTATCGGCTACCGGTGTTTCAATTCCCTTTGCCTTGGCTGCTAAGATGCCGACAGCTTTAACGATGCCGTCGATCATGGCCTCTGGGCGCGGCGGGCAGCCTGGGACGAAGACATCGACGGGGATGAACTTATCAACGCCGCCGAGGACGTTATAGCAATCGGCGAAGATGCCGCCGGAGGAGGTGCATACGCCGCATGCGACGACGACCTTGGGGCTTGGCATCTGCTGGTAAACGTTTGCCAGTACCCTGGCGTTGCGGTGATTGACCGAGCCGGTAACGACGAGGATGTCGGCGTGCTTGGGGTTGCCTACATGGACAACGCCGAAGCGCTCGACATCATAGGTTGGGCAAAGGCATGCGAGGAATTCTATATCGCAACCGTTACAGCTATTGCAGTTAAAATGTACCACCCACGGTGATTTTGCTAATACGCTCATATTGTACCTAATCTATAGAGCCAAATAATATTCGTTGTGGCCATGAGGAAAACGATGACCCACATAAACCTTACGATCCACATGGCAGGAAGTCTTGCGAAAGTGTTGTCCAAAACGATATGGAACAAAAATGCCCCGGCGGCCAGTGCCATTCCGACGGCGGCGTTTGCGAGGTTATAAGGTGCCCAGAAGAAATACACAACTGCAAAGAGCAGGAATACTTCATAGAAATGGGCTATTTCGATGATTGCGAGGAACGGGCCGGCGTATTCAAGCGTTACGCCTTTGACTATTTCCTGATGTGCGTGATGCGACGAGGCGACATCGAAAGGCGACTTCTGGAGTTCAATGGCCATGGCCATCATGTATGCTATAAAGACCAGCGGCAGCGAAAGGAGCAGGGGTTTTGCACCTGCGGCCACGACATCGGATGCCATGAACGATCCCTGCGAAAGATAAATCCCCACCACCATTATCACCAGAATAGGTTCGTAAGCGAGAAGCATGAGGGTCTTTCGCTGTGAACCAATACGGCTATAAGGCGAGCGGACGCACATGCCGCCAAGGATCAATGAAATTGTGGCGAAGGCATGTACGAAGAGCGTAAGAAGCAGATCTTGGCCGAGGATGAGCAATACAAGCGTGAGCATCATGAAAGCCAGGTGCATGAACGCGTAGAGGATCTGGACGCGGTTGAGGAATATCGGCTGCTTAATGAGCAGTTTGAGCACGTCATAGATCGGCTGCAAGATGGGCGGGCCAACTCGGCCCTGCATGCGTGCGGTGACTTTGCGGTCGAGACCGGCTATGATGGCTCCGACAAGTGGTGCGGCAACTATGGCGATGAGCAGTTTAATTATTGTTTCGGACATCTTTATAAAACTCCGATAGCAGCAAACATTGAAAGTATAATTACAGCCGCGATAAGGTTGGCCCACATGGTTGTCTTTGATTCTTCAAAGATATGGCGAAGATAAAGGCTTGACGACCATGCCAGGTGGGAGGAATCTTTGACGGAGCGGAATTCGTATGTTTTAGTCGAGCCGGGCACGTTTTCGCCGCACAGGAACGGCGCACGCACGTTAGAGGCATTTACGGTGAAGTAAGCCAATATACCGGCTACCAGTGCAAGGCCGATAAACGCCATGAACGGCCAGTAAGGGATGTTTCCGGCGGCTTCGAATAATTTCATGTCGCTTTGCGAAATGTAAGTTCCCTGATATGCCCTAATGGCGATATCGACGAATAGATCGCGATATAACAGTATTGCTCCGAGGCCGGCGATTACGACAATCGTTGCCAAGATCGCAAGGACGCTCTGCTTGCTTATTGAGATGCGTTCTATTGTGTACCAGGGGTGGTATGAAACTGTCGTGATTCGTCCGATCCACTTCGCCCAGAAGAGAACGGTGAGGGCACTTCCTATTACTACGAGCAGCAGCACTATCGGAGAGCTTATTGCCGCTTCGATCGCAAGCCATTTGCTCAGCAGCATGCCGAAGGGCGGCACGAGCATCGATGCCATGCCGATAAGCGTTATTACCGTCGTAAGCGGCATTTCACGAAGCAGGGATCCCATGTCCTCGATATCGCGAGAGCCGATCTTCTGTTCGATAGTTCCCATGCATAGGAACAGCAGACCCTTAGAAACGGCATGGAAGCAAAGAAGCATAATAGCGGCTGAGTAGCCAAGCGGAGAATCTATACCGGCACAGGTGAAGATCAGGCCAAGGTTTCCGATAGTGGAATAGGCCAGCACTTTTTTGCCGTTGCTCTGGGCGATAGCCAGTGCCGAGGTGGCCGCGAATGAAAAAGCCCCGATGATCGCGATGAAATACATTAGTTTGGTGCCCACGAAAGCGGGGGCGGCTCGAAGAACCAGATAAACCCCGATATTTACCATTGTAGCCGAGTGGAGCAGGGCTGAAACGGGCGTCGGAGCGACCATGGCGCCAAGGAGCCAGCTTTGAAACGGCATCTGTGCCGATTTCACCAGCCCGGCAAGAGCTATAAAAGAAAAGGCGATTATGTCCGCATGGTACAAAATGCCGCTATACTGAGTTGACCCTTTAAGCAGGGCCAGGAATGCACCGATTGTAAGGGCTACGCCGCCGAAACTGTTAATAAGGATAGCGCGGGCGGCATTCTTGGCTGCCTCGCGGGTTCGGTCATGGCCGATGAGGACGAATGAGCAGATGGTGGTGGCTTCAAAGAAGCAGCCCAGCCATTTCATGTCGTTTGCCAGTACAAGCCCGTTCATTGCGCCGATAAACCCAACCAGAAAGAACATGAATGTATTTGTCGAGCGGGCTGTTGCCGGGGCGTGGTGTTCATGCTCTTTCATGTAGCCGATCGAGTAAACCAGTATTAAGGAGCCAACTACCGAGACAATGGCGACCATAACGCGAGAAAGATCATCGACTACGAAGGCTGGTCCAATTGAGGACTCGCCGTGCATGAATTCGGATATGACGACGAGCACGAGCTGAATAGTGCCGAACAGGCCCACTGCCCAGCTCCTTATATTGTATGCGATCGCAAGTACCGCCAGGGTCATCACGATTTCCAGACCCGCTCCGGCGTAAACAACCCAGCTGTCGGGATAGACGTTGGCCGAAGGGGATGCGGCAATGAAAATGCCGAGTGCAGACGTCAGTAATGCTGCTCCCAGCACAAGTATATTGCGAAGTTTTGTCTGTTTTGTGAAATAAATTGCGGCTGCAAATATTACAGGGCCAGCAATTACGCCCAGAAGGGCTAAAGTATTTATATCATTCATTATTCTAATACTGTCCTAAAGATAAAATAAAGCGGATACTCTAATGGGCTAAATATTCAAAATCAACTAAAAACTGTGCGCATTTTGTTGAGAAAACTCGGAATCCGGCCAAGCCGGGCAACAAAAGAGGTAAAACTTAGTATTACATCGCCATGTGATAGCAGGTTTTGGCAAGGTCTCGAAATCCGAAGCCCGAATTCCGTAATCCGAAACAAATTCAAAATTCTAAACTCAAATGACTAAAACAAGAGCACGGTTGCTGAGAGTTTTGTTTGGAACATTCATTTTTCGAGCTTCGAGTTTTGGATTTCGAGCTTGTAACCTGTAATATTAAGATATCCACGAAAAGTATACGTCGGGCAGCGTCAAAAGACTAAAAAAATGCGAGGGAAAACTCGCGGCAAGTGCCTGATTGCGGTAATTATCACAAAAGACATATCTGATACTTGACATATCTAGACTTTACGATATATTAGTGTACTGGAGAAACACAATGGCAAAGAAATATCAGGAAAAACTTGATCTGCTGCCCATGGAGGTTTTGGAACAAGCCTCCGATTGTCTCAAACTGCTCGCTCATCCCGTGCGCCTGCGGATGATCGATATTCTTATGCAGGGCGAGTATCCCGTCCACGAGATAGCCAGGATTTGCGAGATAAGCCCGAATCAGACCTGTGATCATCTCCGTCTGCTCAAAGGCCACAGATTACTGGACAGCAGCCGAAGAGGCAGAACAGTTTTTTATACAATAGCGGCTCCCCAGCCTACCGGCGTGATCGAATGTATTCGCAAAAATTGCAATCTTAAAAATAGTGCTCTGTAGAAAATATTTTATCTCGCCCTTTCAGGGCTTTATACATGGTGGGTTTTGACCCAGGGCTTCGCTTCGCTCCACCCTGGGCTATCAAATTTTGCCCTTTCAGGGCTGAAGACGGAAGGTTTTTTACGGAGCAAAAAATAGTAAAATATAAAGAGGTATTCTATGAAACTGGTGATAATCGGCGGTGTAGCGGGCGGGGCTTCGGCGGCGGCAAGGGCAAGACGTCTTAATGAAGATGCCCAGATAACGGTATTTGAGCGGGGAGAGCATATTTCGTTCGCGAATTGCGGGCTGCCGTACCATATCGGCCAAACGATCACGGATCGCGCAAAACTGCTTATCCAGACGCCACAGGCTATGAAAGCCCGGTTTAATATAGATGTGCACACTCGGTGCGAAATTATCTCGATAGATCGCCAGGCCCGGCAGGTACTCGTGCGCGATCTTGCGAACGGCAGGGAGTACCGCCAGGATTATGACAAACTCATTTTAAGCCCCGGGGCCGAGCCGATCAGGCCGCCTATACCCGGCATCAACAGCCCCAACGTATTTACTCTCCGCTCGATGGCCGACATGGATGCGATAAAAGCAGTTGTGGATAAAGATAGCGGCGCGCGGGCGGTGATTATCGGCGGGGGGTATATTGGTTTGGAAATGGCTGAAGCCCTGCGAAACCGCAAAATGGCAGTTACCTTGGTCGAACTCGATAAACAGGTGTTTGGCCCCATTGATCCGGAAATGGCTTGGCCGGTTGCGGCACAAGTGAGATCGCACGGTGTTGATCTGTGGCTTGGTAACGCTGTTGCGGCGATAGAGCAATCGAAGGACGGGTTGCGAGTAAAGTTGGGCAGCGGTGAAACTGTCGATTGTTCATTGGTACTTGTTTCCATAGGCGTTCGGCCTGAAAACAGGCTGGCTAAGGATGCCGGGCTGGCTGTCGGGTCGCGGGGCGGCATAATAGTAGACGAATACATGCGAACC
>MHYB01000054.1:45058-48182 GCA_001824635.1 Planctomycetes bacterium GWF2_50_10 | reverse complement strand
GCACCGTTTGCTTTGCATGTCCAAGGCTCTTCCGGGCCCGACTAAGCGCATCGCGGCGGTGCTCTATTTTTTGCGCTGCCGTATACAGACGGAAACCTTTAATGGAAGGCAATCTATGTACAGCATTGAGAGGTTAAATAAATTCCTTTGGTGCGTTGTGATTCTAATGCTCGCTGCCGGAATTTTTTGTAAGTACAGATATAAACATAATCGGCTCGCCATATACAACCTCACCTGGCACACCAACGACAGCAATGGCCAAATAGATCACAGATGGCGATACTTTATTGACCCCCGAACTCACTTGCCGCGAAAGATCGAAAAGTACAACAAGCCAGACCCCAACACCGACTACATCCTAAAAGAAACCCTGCTGATCACCTATCCATCTGATGATGAGATTGAAAAGCTTTTTAAAGCGAAACGCTTAGGCCCACTCCTCACTCCTAGGAACTAAGCACTAAGCACCAAGCACTAAGCACTAATCACTACCCTAGCCCCCCAAACCACCCATTTTCTTTGTTTTTTTACTAAAACTAATCACTAATCACTCAAAACTGCCCCAAACACCCCCCAAATAATTCGCTTGACACACTTTTTTACATGACCCAAAACTCCTGCCATTCCCCCAAAAACCGCATTGCAGTACCCAAAAACCCAGAAATTCACGATTTTCAACCTCTAAACCCCCAATTTCCCTACCCACCCTAAAAATTCAAACTTGCGCAAGCATTAATTTCGAAGTACGAATCCTGGATTATGTAAGAAAAGATCTTATTCCGGTGAAGATCATCTGGGCGGAGAGGGCGGCGAGGACTAGGCCGGTGAGTTTGCTGAGAATGTTGAGGCCTTTTGGGCCGAGGATCTTTTCGATCGTGACGCCGGTGTAAAGGAGGAAGCCTACGAGTAAACTGGCTGATGCGACAGCGATACTGGCGATGAGCTTTTCGGTGGTATCTGTAATCTGGGCGCCCATAACGAGCAATGTGCCGGTTGTGCCCGGACCTACGGTGACGGGAAGAGTGAGGGGGACGACGGCAATATCCTGGGTGTCTGTGGTGTCTGGCTGGTCTGTGCCGTAAACTGCTGCAACGGCAGAAAGGAACAGCAAGGCTCCGGCGCCGATCTGGAAGGCTGGGAGGGTAATTCCCAATACTTCAAAGACGTAGTTGCCAAAGAAGAATAATGTCAAAGTGGTGATCATGATGGCTGTGCCTGTCTTCAGGGCTATCGAGTGTTTTTTGGACACGTCAAAAGCACGCGTCTTCAAAAGATACATCGAAAGCACAAAAAAGGGCGTAAGCAGAAAGAATATTTTTATTAAAGTGGCAATGAAAAAATTTATCATTTGGGTAAAGATATATAAAAAGGGGGGAGATGCAATTGAAAACTCGGTTTTTGGTTAGTGATTAGTGCGAGTTCTAAGTTCTAAGTTCAAAGTTACAAGTGCAAAGTGCAAGAGTGCGGGCTGGGCCACAGATACACAGATTTAGGATGATTTCACAGCTGACTTGTTTTACGGCTTGGGCTGAAGGCTAATACGGCGGAAGGGGATTTAAGACACCCGGGGGGCTAAATTTTAGGAAGTCACAGGTCATAGGTCACAACGGTGGGCAGAGTACTTGCCCATCCTGCGCGGGGTATAAAAGATAAGATTAGTCGCTATGGGCTTAAAAGTCCAATAATTAGCTTGATTTTGCCGCGATTTGTGCTTAAATTTATGTAAGTAAGTAGTAGTAGTTTCGGAGAGTGGGAAAAACAAGACTTCATCTCATGCCCTAGGCGGCATTAATGCGTGCCCACCCAACTGCTGCAAAATGACTCGATGAGTAAAAGACCTGAACGAGAGTCAGCACAAAGGATTGTGGCAGATCTTAATAAGGCAGTACACAAGGGTGAAGGTATGCCCGCAGGAGATGCTGCGCGCGGGAACCTTTGGCAAAGTAACGAATTTATAGGGACATCGGGGGCGTTTAACACAATAATCGAGACTATCGAGGCAGTGGCGGCGAGGCGGTGCTCGGTAGTGATCACGGGGGAAACGGGCACAGGCAAAGAGATGGTAGCCCGGCAGATACACAAATATTCCGATCGGGCAGACAAGAGTTTCATTCCGGTGGACTGCACGACTCTTACGGGCCAGCTGTTTGAAAGCCAGTTGTTCGGTCATTTGAAGGGCGCGTTTACGGGGGCTATTGATAATACGCTGGGCTTTTTCAGGGCGGCAGATGGCGGAACGATCTTTTTGGATGAGGTCGGCGAGATACCGCTTGATCTGCAGGCAAAGCTGCTTAGGGTGCTGCAGGAGGGCATGGTAACGCCGCTTGGTTCGACAAAAGCATACCGGGTGGATGTGCGGGTGCTTTGCGCGACAAACCGGGATCTGAAAGAGATGGTGCGGGCGGGGACGTTCAGGGCGGATCTTTATTACAGGTTAAATGTCGTAACGATAGAAATACCGCCTCTGAGGCAGAGAAACGAAGATGTAATGCTTCTGGCTGAGTATTTCCTTGCGAGGCAGTCATCGTTTTATGGCGAGAGTGAAAAACGATTCAGCTCGGAAGTGAAACACTTATTGAAGGTGTACCATTGGCCTGGTAATGTTCGCGAGCTTGCCAATGTGGTTGAGAGGGCATTTGTACTGACGGTTGGTAACGAGATACTGCGCGGGGCGCTGCCGGTTGAGATAATCGCGACGGCGGCGGTGAGGGGCACGCTGGGCGAACACCTCAGGCTTGTGCCGAAGATGGAAGAGATGAAGAAGCAGCTTGTAATTAAAGCACTGGAGCACTGCAAGGGGCGCAAAGTCGCGGCTGCGGGGATACTGGGTATTGAGAGACGTGCTCTTAACAGGATGATAGATAAGTATAAGATATCACTGTCACAAATCAAACATGGCAGCGCGAAGAACTAAGCGAAACAGCATGGGCAAGAGTACTTGCCCATCCTACAGAAACTGTATTTTTCATGCAACTTCTCAGGTATTCCTTTCGGATGCTGAAGAGCAATTTCTATGGTCAGGTGGCGGTTAAAATTTTTGGGAGAAGAAGAGAGTTCCGATTACGCTGGTGGCGTTGAACATGGCGTGCATGATCATTGACTGGAGCAGTGAGCCTGATTTTTC
>MHYB01000054.1:32918-45047 GCA_001824635.1 Planctomycetes bacterium GWF2_50_10 | reverse complement strand
CCAGGCCGACGGAGAGGGTGAAAAGGATGGGGATGTGGACGGGGTCGGGGTGGGCCATGGCGAAAATTAGGGAGGTGGCGAAGATAGCGGCCCAAGGGCCTGGCATGAAGTTGCGAAGCATGGTTTGAAACAGGCCGCGAAAGAGAATTTCTTCAACAAGCGGGGCCATTATAACCGCGACAAATACAAGCAGCATCCGGGAAAACAATTCCGGGTATTTGTCGAGCAGTTGGAGACTTTCATGGGGAGTTATAGTCCAATCAGGCCCCAGGAAGAGCCTGCCGATGCCGATTATTAAAAGCATCACCAAGCCGACGACTGGATAGACCATGAAAAGCCGCAGTGCCGCCATGGGAATATCTTTTTTGATGGTGCGGAGCCGAAGGCCGAGGCCTTTGAAAGCCCTGACGAAATTTGTCTTAATTATAAATACGCAAATCGACAGTATGATAACGTAAATAGCAAGTGTGGCGAGGAGCTGGAGTATTTCGATGTGGTAGTCGGAAATGTTTTTGGGGAGGCCGTGCAAGATGGCTCCGAAAAGGACGCCCATTGCCATCCAGGTCATAAAGGGGATTATAGGCATATAAAAAGACATGGAATTTCTGCGGGGGCGGGAATCGATAAGCGCATCGGTTCCAAAGCGGGTTTGGCTTAGCCAATAGACCAGCAGCGTGATGGCGGACATGGTCAAAACCAGTATGAACATATTAACAGCACCGGTCTGTAAGGGTGTCAGATCGTCGGCGGCGATTTGAGCCAAAATATTTATTCTTAACAGCATAAAAGCACTCTTTAAATATTGCCCGTTTAGCCGATTTGTATTACATTGAGCTAGGTTTTTCAAGGGAATTGCGATTTATGGATATTTTTAGCATCGAAGGACCGACCCGTCTTGCCGGTAAAGTCAAAGTAAACGGTTCAAAGAACTCATCACTTCCAATCATGGCTGCGGCGCTGCTTGCGCCTGGCAAAACAGTGCTAAAAGGTGTTCCGAGACTATCAGATATAGCGGTTTTGGAAAATCTTCTAAGTACACTTGGGCCGAAAGTTGAGCGGCTTGAGAATGGCGATATTATTATTGATGCCACGGTGGTTGATAACCCAGTCGGCGAGTATGATATAGTCCGCAAAATGCGTGCGAGCGTGTGCATACTTGGGCCGCTGCTGGCGAGATGCGGGCGAGTTGAGGTATCTATGCCGGGCGGCTGCGCGATTGGCGATAGGCCGGTGGATATTCATCTTCGCGGGCTTGCGGAACTTGGGGCAAAAATCAGTCTTAAGAACGGAAATATTGTCGCTACCGCGCCCCAAGGCGGGCTGGTGGGCAAAGATATATTTCTGGGCGGGCCATTCGGTGCGACGGTTCTGGGTACGGATAACGTGATGATGGCGGCGGTGCTGGCCAAAGGGACGACGGTCATCGAGATGGCTGCGTGCGAGCCGGAAGTGGCCGATCTTGCCAATTTTCTCAATGCGATGGGCGCGAAGATCAGGGGTATCGGTTCGCCGAGGCTCACGATCGAAGGCGTTAAGCAACTTCATGGAATCGAATATACGGTAATCTCAGACCGCATCGAGGCAGGCACGTTTATGGTCGGGGCCGCGATAACCGGCGGCGAAGTGGAACTGGATAATTGTGCGCTTGGCGACATGATGGCTGTGGTGGACAGGCTGCGGAACTGCGGCGTTTGCGTTGAAAATAATAACGGTGGTTGCATAGTCACAAGGACGGGCGAAATAAAGGCGGCCGACATTACGACACAGCCTTATCCGGGTTTTCCTACCGATTTGCAGGCACAATTCATGGCGATGCTGGCCCTGGCGGAGGGTAACAGCATTATCACCGAAAAAATATTTCCCGACCGGTTCATGCATGTGGCGGAACTAAACCGTATGGCGGCAAATCTTCGCAAAGAGGGTGCATCGGTTGTGGTGGCCGGTGTGAAGAAACTTATTGCGGCACCGATAATGGCCTCGGATCTGCGAGCGTCGGCGGCGCTGGTGCTGGCGGCTCTTGCGGCGGAAGGTACCACAGTGATCAACCGCGTATATCATATTGACCGCGGGTATGAAAAGATCGAGGAGAAGCTTAATGCGATAGGGGCGAAGATCATGAGGCAAGCTATTTAGGAAAATTCCAAAAAACAAGCATCAAATTACAAACAAATCTAAAAGAGAAGAAAAGCTGAAAATACAAAAATAAGACTTCTGTGTTCCTAGAGGGTAAACAGGTTATTTGGCAGCCAAGGGCATACATTTGTGTGCCCTTTTTTATTTGTGTGCGGGTGACATACTGTTGGCACTGGGGCAGGTTGCGGGGTGGTTATATATTTAAGATTACATATTATGACGGGCAGTTTCTTCGTTCTCCTATCGGGCTGTCCAGCGGGGGGCAGCCCGGTAGGCCTTTTTTGGGGGCGGCTGGAATTTGACATGGGCTTTGACGCTCGCCAAACACGGCCAAGATGGCTGTGCCACGGAGGCATCAAAATCTAAAGCACTAAATCCGAAACAAATCCAAAATTCTAAACGCAAATGACCAAAACAAGAACACGGCCTAGCTGCGCTAGACCGTGCCACAATCACAAATCAGGACGCGTTTTTGCGGGTCATGCGGATTCCTTCTTGCTTTGAGCGGAATCTTGCCTGGCACTTTCGAGCGAGGATGAGCTTTCGATAATCGAGCGGTTTATGACGTACTTGGCGGGTTTTGGCTCGTCGGGGAGCTGGTACATCAGGTCGATCATGATCTCCTCGGTAATGGAACGCAGGGCGCGGGCGCCGGTATCACGCTGCATGGCTTTTTTGGCAAGTGCCTTGAGGGCGCCTTCGGTGAAATCAAGCGAGGCGTTTTCCATTTCAAATAGCTTCTTATACTGCTTGATGAGGGCGTTGCGCGGCTTGGTGAGGATATCGATCAAAGCTTCCTCGTCCAATGCGGTGAGGGTTGTGATAACAGGAAGTCGGCCGACCATCTCAGGTATCATGCCGTACTCGATGATGTCTTCCGGAGTTACCTGGCGAATGACGCTGCTGTAATCGGTCTGCGCGTCGACGGGCACGTTCTCCTGCTGGCCAAAGCCGATCATCTTTCGGCCAAGACGTTTTTTGACGATATTTTCAAGGCCCACAAACGTGCCGCCGCAGATGAAGAGTATCTGCGATGTATCCATCTGTATATAGGACTGTTCCGGGTGCTTGCGACCCCCTTGTGGTGGAATATTGGCTATTGTGCCCTCAAGCATTTTAAGCAGTGCCTGCTGGACGCCTTCGCCGGACACGTCACGAGTGATCGAGACGTTCTGGTTCGTTTTGCCGGTCTTGTCGATCTCGTCGATGTAGACGATGCCCCTCTGGGCGGCTTCAAGATCGTAATCTGCGTTCTGTAAGAGCCGGAGCAGGAAGTTTTCGACATCCTCGCCGACATAGCCGGCTTCGGTTACGGTTGTGGCGTCGCAGATGGCGAAGGGGACGTTGAGTTCCCTGGCCAGGGTGCGGGCGAGCAGCGTTTTGCCGGAGCCTGTTGGGCCGATGAGAAGTACGTTGGATTTATCGAGTTCGATCTCGGTATCTTTTGTCTCGGTATGGACGAGGCGTTTGTAGTGGTTATGTACGGCTACGGCCATGCGTTTTTTTGCCTCGAGCTGGCCGATGACATACTGGTCGAGGTATTCTTTTATCTGCCTGGGGCTGGGAACTTCATTGGGGGCACTGACCCCAGCTGTGCCAACTCGTTTTTTGCTCTGGCGGACGATGTTGTGGCACAGGTCTATGCATTCCGGGCAGATGAAGACGCCATTTGGCCCCTCAACGAAGGAATCGCTCTGGCGGCGCGCACGACCACAGAAGCTGCATATCTCACGTCTACCACTGGTGGTAGGATTCTTAGCCATTTATGTACTCCAATACTTTGAATAGGAATTTCGCGACATTTTAATTTACGAGCGGTGTATAAGCAAGTTCTTATTGGCACTTTGAATTGTCGAAAAATCGTGAAAATCGCGTGACTTTGCGTTATTTAACGAAGAAAAGGGGAGGCTGGGATGAAAATAAACGCGTCCGAAGGGATTCGAACCCCTGACCTACGGATTAGAAATCTCTGCGACGAATTTTTAACTTATTTGCAAAAAACAGCTTACAAACATATCTCTTATTGACATAAGTGTTTATGTTACCTTTATGTGCCAGTGAATGCCAGCAAATACTACAAAAAAACAGTGATTGTTACCCGGATTGTTACCGGATGTACAAGAACTTAAATGAAATCTCTTTGCAAGTGCAGTTACGTTTCACCAGTGATCTTGACTTTACGTTTAACTGAGCCTCGCTCGCCAATTATTCCAGCACCAATCGCCGCAGCACGGTATGTATAATATGATTGACTTCGAATGTGCGATTGCGTTAGCGTGATCTTATAATAATAAGGGGGATTCATTATGGCTGGACCAAATGAAGCTTTCCGTAAGGCAATAGATATCTTGGCAAAAAGTGACGAGTCTCTCAAAGGCAGGTTAGTAGGGGCTTGTGTAGAGATTTTTGTAATGCAGACTGGGCCGAAACGTTTGCCTTCTGACTTGCAAGAGAGGGTTGATAAATTGCTAAAAGACGTTAGTCAAAATGAGTCGGTTGGCTGCGAGGGTCGCATGGTGGCCACGATAGAGAAAATGCGCTTAGGTGAGGCACAGGATTGCGTTGAGATAATTTTGAATACCTACGAAGAAATCATTCAACGTGGCATAAAGGACTATCCCGTTTAGCGTAGACACAGCAATTTAATGGTTTGCAAGTCGTTTATTGCGATTAGTGTTTTCATAGTCCGCTTTCACGTTGGGCTCTTTTTGTTTTGCCGTTCACAAAGTCGAAATATTATTTTTTGCAGCGTTGAAAATAAGCATATATAGTAATATCTTACGGATTTCCATAGCGAAATTCATGAAAAATCGGCCGGTTTTCGTGCTGACCGACCATTAGCAACACTACGAACCAAAACACTCAGAGAAAATTTTATCTCCTAGATCTTTCCAATGGCTTGATTTGTACGTAAACTTTGTTGGCTTAAAATCAATTTTTAGATTTTTAAAAGCCGCCTTATAATACTCAAAATTTCCAAGTTGTTTTGTTTCAATCAATTTGCGGATACAATAAATTAGCCCATTTATAGTGGTAATCGTTAGAGCGCGACTCACTTTTTGATCGGTACTCCAGATATCATTTGTCAGTGCTGTCTTGAAACCGCTTATAAACATATTTATCTCAGTAACGCAATATGAAACGTATTCATCCAACGCGACACGATCTGATTTAATGTTGGCTTTGTTGGGACGCCGCCAAGTTTTGAATAATGAATGCTCGCCATCTAATGCCACAATATGTTTTAGCCCATAACTAACAATGGATGTGGTTTTAATCTTACCAACATCAAAGAAATGCACTTCGAGCAAACCATGCAGTGGGCCTGTTGAAGCAAGACCTGCGATCACTGCTTTGGAGACAGCGATGGCCGAATACGGGTTAATTATTCTTTCGATCGCTTGTTTCAGATCGCCTTTAACTGGTTTTTGTTTGTCGTTGATTTCCAAAAATAATTGGGCTTCAAACTTTTGTTTTTTGAGAGCAGGATAG
This sequence comes from Planctomycetes bacterium GWF2_50_10, assembly GCA_001824635.1. GTDB lineage: Bacteria > Planctomycetota > Phycisphaerae > Sedimentisphaerales > GWF2-50-10 > GWF2-50-10. The sequence continues at coordinate 39,422 of MHYB01000054.1, read as the reverse complement.
TCGGGAGGATAAATAATACCCGTTACTAGTAAATGCTGTTTCTCTCTGTATGTTTTAATCTTTTTATCTAAATTGTCGTCACCTTCATGGTAGGAATACACTCGATGCTGACCATCAATGATTCCAATAGTATTGAACTTTTTGGGCATTTGAATTGAAACGGGCTTTATATCAATTTCTGAAGTTTTGATAGATTGTCCAGTTTCATCTTTAAGGACTGTCTCTGGTGGAAGCGTTGCAATAATGTTGTTTATATAAACTCTTTTCTCATTTGCTAAATATGACCGCATATCTTTAATCTTGCTTTTTATCAACAATCGTTGATAAAGATATGTATCACCTCTCCAGCCATCGGTTCTTAAAACATATGCTTGTTCAAGCAACATATTTGGGTCGGCCAAAAAAGAAACTATTCTGTGCCCGGTAGGAAAACCGCTTGTGGGGAATGGCAGTAAAAGACCATGATATGTTGAAAGATTGTCTGCACTTCTTTTGCAACCTATATCTTTCAATTCCAGTTTCAGGAATTTGAAAAGTTCAAATCTAGCGGAGCGATGAATTGTTTTCGAAAGAGTTAAAAAATATTGCAAATATGCATAGTCGAAAAAATGGCAAATGTCGCCATATCTTTGTTTGTATTGTTTTTCTACATCTTGCCGGGAGCAGTAGGCGTATATAAATCTCAGTTCTTCTGGTGCATAACTATGCGAGTGCATATAGCTCTTAAATTTGGAAAAGGTTTTGAAGAGAAATTCAAATAATTCGGGGCGATGTGATTCTAAATGAGTGTAAAATTCGCATTTTTTGCGTAAATGGTCAGGTATTCCAGCACTGTTTGATGTAGTATCTTCAACAAACACGATTATATTTTCATAAGCAAAAACAGAATCAAATTCACTTGTGATACCAGCAATAGTAACTTGTTGATTTCTTGTGGGTATATGTTCAAACCCACAATTAACAAAAGTTGTCCGAATGTCGGTTAGAAATTTTCTTTCAAGACGGCGTTGCTTTAATTCCTCAACAGACCACTTTTTCTTGGTCTGCCTTTTTTTGCCTTTAATAATCCTCATATTAAATCTCCAAAGATTTGCTAGGATTACGGGTATCTATTTTTAATTTAATATTGCTAATGATAGGAGGAAATCGATCTGAACGAAGCTCGTCGTTACTTAAATCCTGCAATTTTCCTTTTAAGTCAGCTTTGCTTATAGTCATATGCCATCTGTAAAATATCGATCCTTTATACAAAAAAAATGTCTTAGATTTCATATGCCCTATCGAGCGATCAATCTTATTTACTTCAGTGGTTTCAATAGTTGCTGAAATGCCATATTTCGATAACGGCGATTTAATTGCGATAGCCATCAAGTCTTTGCAAAAATTCGGGGGAGTAGCCTTTTTGTTTTTAAATATGAATTGAATTTTAAGTTCATTTTGCCGAGCAATTTTGATCACAAGGACACCAAGGCAAGCAGGTATGCCAGTTTTCGAATAAAGACGTGACAGTTCTTTCGGAAATTTCAAGCATCTGAGTTGAACTATTAGGTCACGAAATTTTTTCATTGTAAGAGCGTTCTCGTCCGCAATATTAACGCGAGAATTAAATTGTGCCTTTATTGATGGTAGTACGCTTTTTAAAAACATGTCCTTATAATTTTTATTTAAATCGATCCCGATATAATTTCTGTTTAAAGCTTTTGCCGTTGCTAATACACTGCCAGACCCGGCAAATGGGTCAAATACCAAATCGCCTTTATCTGAAGTTAGTTTGAGAATTCGCTCTATTAAACCAGGAGGTAAAGGACAAGCATGGCGAACATAATTATTTTTTCCCCAACTACCTTGTTTTGGTATTGCAAAGTGCCAACTTCTTGAAGGGGCTTTTCCCTCAGGACTATATCTTTCAGGATAATTTATCCAATAGTTTTTAATGTCTGCGATGTCCTTAATCGCAGATGCATGATACTTAAATTTCGATGACTTGGAATAAAAGGCAATGTATTCAAAAATATTTCTGAGTTTTCCTTGATGCGACCAAGGAAGAGTTCTATCTTTCTGCCAAATTATTATATCTTGAAGAATCCAGCCGCAAGATTTTAATCGTTCTGAAATATCAAAGGGCAAAAGCCGCAGTTCTCCCTCATATTTAAAAGTATCGCTCACCAACCATAATGAACCATTTTTTTTAGTTCGTTTATATATTTGTGAAAATACTGCTTGAATGTCGTCGAGGTAACTTTGGTAGCTTTGGCCAAAACCTATTTGCTTGTCACAGCCGTAATCTTTGATATTCCAATACGGAGGCGAAGTGATAGTTACATTAATAAGTTCACGGTCGGGTAGAAGCTGACTGACAGTTCGTGCATCGTGAACATAGTATTTATTAATGTTTGTTTTCAAATATCTCACAGATAATCCTAAAAATGTTGGACAGAGATTTTCACCAAGACAAGCGAAGTATGTTCCCAAGAATTTCAACATCAGACTTTGTATGAGTTGACCAAATTCTTGCATGGTCTGTCTTAAACATTTTCACATTTTATATTTCTTCGTAAACTATCAGCGGCGAAATCATCTCTCTTCAACTCCAAATGCGCAACTTCATTTTCAAAACTCCGGCATCTAATACCCACCCAAAATATGTATGTTCACATATCTTTGAAGTAAGCTTCAATGCTAAACAGAAAATTATACTCCAATTGCCGACCAAAACAAGACTAAATTCTATGCCTTATTTTAGAATGTCCAGAACAGCGGGTTTGAGCCAAAAACAAAGCCTGTATTATCCCTAAGTGTGTAAAAACTTCAAAACTGGGATCAATTTGAATAAATTCGAATTATGCTGACCGTTTTTTAGAGGTGATGCCGAGTTTATTAAGCTGTACCCTAACCCGCTGGATATTATGGCCGGCGGCATTTTTATCTTTCATTTTACTTACGCTTTGGCGGTAGAGTTTCAACACGGTATCATCAGGCACGTTCCGCTCTCTTAGCCACTCCAAAGCCTCTTGTACCTGTGCATCATGCGCGTGCCGCTCGGCTGTTTTGATGGGTATCTTGCGGGCAAGTACCTGCGAATGATCTACTATATCGCTCTCGATGTACGGGGTGATGTCAAAGCCAGGCCCTTCGATCTCCATAATGCGTTTCTGCATGGCGTATCGCTCGGCAGTGGAACGGGCATAAAGCAGCTCGTTGGCGTAGGTATCGCCCTCTACTTTTGCCTGGGCAAGTTTGGTGCGATGTTTCAGATACTGCTGATTTTTATCTGCAAGGGACTGCTCTTTGCCGCTGAGTTTTTCACCTTTGGCCAGTTTGATGGCAATATCCCTTAATTCAAGCAATTCCCGTGCGCGTTTTCGCTCGGTATCGCCGCTTACCTTTTTGAGAGCTTCCCTGCGGCCATAATCGGATACTTTGATAAAACGCCCGATGATGTCGCTGGAAACCGGCATGGATATTATTTTTTCGGTGGCGGTAGCGGGTTTATCCATAGTGTCCAGGTTGAAACGCTGAATAATCGACGCTCCACTTTCGTTGGCAACCCACTTGAGCATCGCTATGTGAGATTTTGTATTGCGGGCGTTAAAGAGCGTTTCAGGCATGACATACTGGTTGCGGAAAGTATCATAGGGATTTCGACCGGCGATATAGTCCCAGACGACGGAAGCGATCTTGAAAGCGGGATTTAGGCCCGGAAGCTGCCCGGCGGTATAGTCGAGGGTTTGCGGAAACGTATCAATGCCGTTTTGGGGCAGATTCATCATTTTATAGAACACGCCTGCAAAGAACCGCTGTCCCTCATCGGTTGGCACACGCAGATATTTTGTTTTACCGCCGGATGTGCGTCCGTAAGGTATGCAGGTGTAATTGGTTTTGTCGTATTCGGGAATATTCAGATATAACTGCTGTATAGCCTTGAACCATTTAACGGTATCATCATCGTCGCCGCCGCCCATAAGCCCCATGAGTTTAACAACCGCTCCGCTGGATAATGCCCACATGATCGCTTTGGGGAGGATGGTGTACTTGGCGAGTTTGAAAACAGCCTCACCCTTGCTTTGTGTCATGACTTCTATATCAGAACGCCAGCCCTGTATCATGGCATTGGAGAACAAAAACAGGTTGTTGGTAAACCATGTTGCGCTGCCTCTGGTAATAAATGATGGTGAACCCACCTGATTACGGACGATATGGGCAACCTGCTCATCGGACATTTGCGGGAAGTTTTCCCGAAGATAAGTATATCCCGCTATCTTAGGCACACGTTCAATAGTCTGGCTGATCCGCATAAAGTTCCTGAAAAGTCCCACAAACGGCCTTGTGAACTTGTTATAGAATTTTAGCGGCGCTCCGGTGTACATATTTAAGAGGCGATTTATCTGGCGATCTTCACTGGCGAGCCTGTCAACGTCGGCTATGGATATTAGCATTTGATCGTGCAGCATTTCCTGAACTATTGGTGTGGGATGTCCCCAAACGCTTTGCGCCGCCGGTATCCAGGCGCGGAGCCAGTGGCCGCCGAACCTGCGAAGATTCGCTTTGGGCAGGTTTTTGACGGCCCGCATATAGTCGCGCAGCATGTTAAATAACCAAAAGCCCGGGCGCATGCCCGTAAATAATGCTCTAAAAGGCGCGCCGATAGCGCGAGCGATTGAAGCCGCTACCTTTATAGCCTTGTAATCGCCTCGATCAAAGGCCTCACCAACCCATTTATTGACGTAGTATCCTTGAAACTGCCCCTTGAACATTCCGACAAGCAATACCTTGTCCTTGTCTTTGGGCGGGATAAATTGGTATTTGCCATTAGCCCAAACTTTGTCGGCTTCTGCGATCTCGTCGGCAAAATCAGACAGCAGGAAATCCATCACTGATAATTTGGCACTATTCCAGTTGATAGAAGTCATAAGCGATAGATCCTGCATTACCGTTGCCGTCGCTGGCCCCATGATCGGTTTTACCGTACCGACGGCCTTGTAGATGTGAATGCCATTGCCTTTGCCGTACTGGGCATCGAGGTAGTCTATTACGCTGAAATGGGCGTAATGCTCGTTATCGGCTATTTTATTGCGAAGATCATCACTGAATACACTACTTTCCTCGACTTTGCTGATAACAAGCTCCTGCCTGAGTTTCCAGAAAGATTTTTGCGCCCGCTCGATAGCGGCCATTTTTACAGGCCCAAGGCGCTGGCGCATCTTCTCAATCGCCTCGGCTGAAGTTTTGGCGTTGTAGCCCCAGGGATTTAATTTTTCCGCGCGGTCATGGATATTACGCTTGTGCATCAGATACAGATCGAACAAATCCCAATCGACGTTATTCTTTTCAAGCAAGACTGCAACTTCGTTGCGCAGACGGTCAAGATACAACTCTCGCTCTGCGCCGCTGTATGTGGCCGCTTCGATGGCATATTCCGGGTCGAGGGCAGGGTCAAGCTTGCCCCTGCGCCGAGACAACGCCGCCTTGCCCTTGATGGCGGCATGAGTATCCATTAAGAGCACCTTGAATGCCAGCATTGCTTCGGAGGTACTGAATTTTTCACCGGCCCACTCTTTACGGAGTTGGTTATCAGCGGTTCTGAAAGATTCAAGGACACGGGCGACGTTATTATCCTCGAAACTTCCCGTTCGAAGTTCGTCATTGATCTTTTCGTAAAGTTCTTTGACGGCGGGCTTTTCGTCGAGGTACGCAAAGAAAGCATCATAGAATCTCGGAGCTTTGAGCCGAAGCGCAGCGGGGTTGGTTAGAAGAACACTCATCGCCTCCGCATAGAGTTCAGAGGGCTTGAATCTGTATTTGGCATAATTGTCATTCTGCTGGGGGTTAAACGGATTCCACCATAGCGTAAGGTTTTTGAGTTCTTCTGTGATCTGCTGCTTGCTGATGAGATTGCGGTTTGCAAGTTCCTTTTCTAAGAGTTGCTTGTAGATTTCGCTGGCGGTTTTCTTTAAGTCCTCGCTCGAAGCTTTGGGATTCTGTTTTCTGGCCGAGGTATTAGCCTGCCTTTTCAGCCGCCTCCGAATGCTATCCTCAAGCGTATCTTCGGGATGATCCGGCAGAGCCGCTATTATGTGTTTGAGGTACCCGCGAAGTGTGGCGATTTTGCCCAAGATATTGCCTCTGGTTGTAACATGGTCGGGCAGCCAGTCGATTAAGTGTCCAATCTCATGGGCGATTATTTTGGCGGCATATTGCAGATCTTTCCTGTAAAAGCTCAGAATAGTTTTGCCGCTGGATCTATCCCTATTCTTTGCAATATGTATATCGCTTGTTTTTAACCCGGTGTCGAGCAGTTCTGCCATTATAGCGGTGATGGCAAACTCTTCTGTGCCTCGCTTTACCCTTGCCTGCCTGATAATTGGGCCAATGGCAATATCAGCCCTTAGTCCGATCTTGCCGACCGGCTGGGCCGGATAAAAAACACCAGCCGCACGACCTCTATGTATCTTTAGTCTCCGATGCACTGTCGGGAATTTGCCCTCCATAAGACCGGAGGCAAGG
>MHYB01000054.1:26511-32857 GCA_001824635.1 Planctomycetes bacterium GWF2_50_10 | reverse complement strand
CTATTGCAAACGGATACGCCGCCGCCATGCTCCTGCCGCTAAAACCATCCTCATTATCAATTTCCTCGATGTAAGGCGGCTTTTCCTGTCGCTGATTCGCGCCATGCTGATTTACCTGAAGCTCGGCTTGAATTTGGGTAAGCTGTGATTCTTTTTCTTTTAGCTCATCCTCTTTTTCCCACTTGAGGCCTCGCCTTTCAAGCAGGTTCTTCTGACGCTTATCGATCCAGTCAAGTTCGCTATCATACTGCGCAACACGTCCGTCAAAAGACTTTTCAAACCAATTGAGCAGTCGCGTTATATTGCCGGCAGGGTCATGGGCAAGCTCAAGGCCAAAATATATTATCTCGTTGGGACTGGTAACAAATGCGCGGTAATCTTCTCCCTCTTTTTGAATCTTGAATTTAAAATCGCCGAACATGGCAATGGGAAGTTCAACTGCGCCGCCTTGTACCTGTGCTTCTATCATTGCCGTAAGCACCTTACCTGCCTGCAAGCGGTCGGTATATACAGTTTGGCCTATTTTTATTTCAAAGCCGCTTTCGGTGGCTTTTATCGGATCCCGCTGATTCTCATAATACTGTTTATCCTCCAGTGCCTTGAGCTTGTATTTCTCGGCATATTTGCGCTTTTCGGGAAGCATGGCCAGTTCCTGATTTATCTTGAACTGGCGATCCTGATGAGCGGCCATTTCATTGCGGAGCGTGCGTACCTGCGCCTCAAGCTCGACCATTCTGAATATCTTGGGATTACCGCAAGCACAGGCTTTTGCCGCCGCATACGAAAGACTGTCCTCACTTATATCCTCGGCCTCACGGATACCGACATCGCCGCTCATTATCTGATAGATAAAATGAGCCTTATTCTCAAGCGTCTGCCAGCGGTATGCGTCGAAACTTCCCTTGCTGACGTACCGGAATACATATATACCGTGTTTTTCAAAGATATTTCCCTGCCTGATAATACGGCCATCCCGCTGCTCAAGCTCAGCCGGTTTCCAGGGCGCATCGAGGTGATGGGCGGCAATAAGCCTGTCCTGGACATTTGCGCCTGTACCCATGAGCCTTGTTGAAGCGATTACTACCCTGATCTTGCCTTGTCTAACGGCCTTAAAGAGATTATCTCGCTTTTCATTTTTAAAGGAATGAACAAACGCTATTTCGTTTGAGGGTATGCCCAGCGACACAAGTTTATGCTTAATATCTCCGTACAGCGGGAATTTATCACTATCCTCTTTTTTGCCTCTGTTGTCATTGGGTACACCGAAATCGCACCAGATTATCTGTGCCGCATTTTCATCGGCGTACGCCTTCCATATATTAAATACGTTGCGGGCGCACTTATTTGCCTTGCTGTAAGGATGGTCGGGATTGTCCCTATCGACAAGCCGCATGTCGATAGCGGCCTTTTGGCCGTCAGTTGTGATATTGAGCATGTTATCCTGCCACGGCTCAACAGTACCGGATTTAATCGCCTCTGCCCGTTCGACAAGACTCCAGACATAATCGTGAAGTTCTCTGCTCTTTTTGGAGACAACTACTTTTGGTTCGCCGCCGATAATTTCGGGTCTTGGCAGGTTCAAATCTTTGGCCATCTTCACGTCGGCAAAACTGCGGAACATCTGCACCAGTTCAGGAATATTGGTGAATTTGGAAAACCGCGCGTGCATCCGCACTCCCTCACCTGTTGGGGTAGTTTCAGCCTTGCGAACAACCTCACCAAATGATGTGGCCCACGAATCAAAGGATTCAATATTGCGCTCCGCAAGCATACCGGGAGCAAGATACCTCTGGAGTGTAAACAGTTCGCCGAGGCTGTTGGATATGGGTGTGCCTGTTGCGAATATGAGATTTTTGCCGCCTGTAACCGAATTTAGATATTCGGTCTTCATGTACATATCAAAGGTTTTCTGAACGTAATCGACTTTAACGCCGGGTATTCGCCCCATCTTCGTCCTGAACCACAGGTTTTTATACTCGTGCGCCTCATCGACAAAGAGGGCATCAATTCCGAGGTTATCAAAGTATGGGCCGGTATCTTTTTTCCACTCGGCGCTCATTTCGTCGAGCTTTTGTTCCAATCTGGCTTTGGCGGCTTCAAGTTCACGGACGTAATTATCGTTTTCCTTTCCCTTATCCTGCTTAGCCTTGTGTATCTCATCTTCAAGGGCATCTATCTGGCTTTTATAGAAAGCCTCAATTTTCTGGGGCGAAAGTGGTATCTTCTCAAAGGAGGTTGCCGGTACTATGATAGCGTCCCAGTCGCCTGTCATTATCCTGCTTATAAGGGTTTGTCGCTTTTGCGGTGAAAAATCGTCCGTCGAGGCCCCAAGCAGTTTAGCGCCGGGATATATGCGCAGAAATTCCTTTGGCCACTGTTCTATTAAATGGTTAGGTACGACAAATACAGGCCGCTTTGCAAGACCAAGCCGCTTCATCTCCATAGCCGCCGCTACCATTGTCCATGTCTTGCCCGCTCCGACAACATGGGCAAGTAAGGTATTGCCGGTAGTGAGTGTTCGCCAGACGGCGTTTTTCTGGTAGTCACGGAATTTCTTTTGGATCTCGATATTCATGCCGGGGAAATTCAGATGAGCACCGTCGAAAGTCGGAAATACTATATTATTGTAGGTATCGTTATATTTGCGGACAAGATCGGCGGTACGATTCGGCTCGCGCCATATCCATTTTAGAAATGCCTGCTTTATGGATTCGGCTTTTGCCTGCGCAGCCGCCGTAGCTATTGGATCAAGTATCTTGTCATCGCCTATCTTGCGGTAAACCGCTATATCACGGTAATTGAATATCTTTTCAATAAGGCGCATGGCTGGAATATCAGGAGTGCCGAAAGTCTCGACCTCGTTGGTATTGTAATTCCTGCTCCTGTCTGTTTCGACAACCCAGGTGCCCTCGGTCTTGTTGAACCTCAGGCCTGCCTTGCGTCCGATCAGTTCATGGATAAAGGATTCATAGTAGTGCGTCGGTATCCAGGGTGATCCGAGGCGAACACCGATCTTGCCGGGCGGGACATCTTCGGGCTGGACAGCTTTTAATGCCTCGACATTACGATTGAAATTCTTATCCTGTTTCGCTATTTCCTGTGCGAGCGACAGTTTTGCACGGACATTGCCGGAGAGATACAGACCCGCAAGTTCCCAATCGCCAGTAACGGGGTTTTGGTAAATCTGCGTTCCAAGCTCATTTATGATCGCTTCGCCAGTAATGCCGGTTAGAGAACTCATGTAATCAATATCAACTTTTCCCCGCTCTGCAAGTGAGATACTAAGGGCTTCACTTGGCCCGCTGGCCGATGTTATTATCTTATGCGGGGTCTGAGTGCGGGTGAAGAACACCTCTGCTTTTTGGGCTAGGCCTGTATCGCTGTCGTAATCTTCAAGACTGCGAAGCAACGGTGCATCTGGGTCAAGTTCATAAGTACCTTTATTATATGGCTTGTTAAGAGGGCCATATTGATTTACGAAATCATCATAAACGGCATTTAGTAATTTGCGGCCCGCTCCGACCTCTTCATCGGTCGCATTTATATCACGCTGTAAATTCAGCAATTTATTTATCGCATCCCGCACCTTGAGTGCGATCTCAAGCCGCTGAACTTTATTGTCATAGCCCCGCTCTGTAACAACTACCCGAACAAGATCATTGCTTTTTTTTTGCAAAATCACACCATCCTGTACGGTTAGAGCAAACGGACGCATGTTTTCTGGTGCGGTTCCCCAATAGTCAGGTCTGGCCATTTCTGCGGTGCGGGTCATAATAGCGTCAAGTGCCGATCTATTTATATTTAGAGAGCCAAGAATCTCGCCTATCCTGTCTCGAAGAATTATGCCATTAGCAGGCTCGACATTGTAGCTGTTACCTCTATACATACTGCCTGTTGCGGCATGTTTGCCGAGGACGTGGCCGGGGTTGGCTAAAAAATACTCATTTATATTAAATTCATGCTCTCCGATCTGTGTAGCTACCGATTCCTTGAACGGTTTACTCTCTATCGCATCAAGCTCACTGCGCTTCTGGAGTATGATAATATCGGTTACGACCTCAGTGCCGGCATTGGATTTAAAGGCTGTAAAGGGGAGGCGAATAGCTCCTACGAAGTTTGCACCCATGTCCTCCCAGGCCCGCCTTTGCGAGGAATCCTTTTTATCAAGCGTGTGATGGGAAGTAATAAACACAACAAGACCGCCGGGACGGGTCTTTTTGACGGCTTTTGCGAAAAAATAATCGTGAATGGCCGCTCGCAATTTGCCTAGCTCCCGCTCGCGCGTATCCGAGATATTTATATCACCGAAAGGAACATTGGAGATCATCAGGTCAAAGAAATTGTCTGGATATATAGTTTTCTCAAAAGGCTTGTTCTGAATATCGGCATTCTGATAAAGCTGCTGTGCTATCTGGGCGGTGATCTTATCAAGTTCAACACCGAATAATTTACTATCTTGTGCTATCGAAGCAGGCAATAGACCAAAGAAATGCCCTATGCCCATTGCAGGCTCGCAGATACTACCGCCGTCAAAGCCCAAAGTTTTAATGCCGTCCCACATACCTTGTATTATATTAACGCTTGTATAGTGGGCATTGAGTACAGAGCGTTTGGCCGCCTCATATTCGTCTTTGGAGAGGATTTCTTTTAACTGATTATATTCACCTGTCCAGTTGGTATCTTTGGGATTAAATATCTGCTTGATTCCGCCCCAGCCGACATATTTAACAAGAACGGACTGTTCCTGGGCAGTGGCTTTTCGGTTCTCGGACACAAGTTTCTTTAAAAGCGAGATCGCTTCTAGATTTGCGCGGGTCTTTGTCTTTGCTCCGCCACTGCCCAGGTCGTCTTTTTCTGTTATGATGTAATTGAGACCACCGGCTTTTTCATTTACCAGCGGCCGTACTCGTCCGGCTCGTCCTCTTCCTCGTCCGCGCTGTCGTCGTAATCCGGCAGTATCAGGTACTCCCTCTCCGCTATGCTCATCGCCTCCGCTGCGCTGTAGCTCTGTTTCCTCAGTTGATCTTCCAGCTTCCTGGCTTCCTGTACCGCCTCTATCAACTGATCGTCTAATTCCTCCTCCGTCAGTGCCGCCACTACTTTCGGACGATACTTTATCCAGTGTTCTTTGGCCATTATGAACCACCCGCTGTTCATCCAGTCCTCCCTGGTCATCTCCTCGTCGGGCGGTCGATTCGGTTTGTTGCTGGGCTGGCTCACCTTGCTTCTCCTTGTTTTCTTCTATTATATCATCGGAGAGTATTTTTTCAATATCACTATTGCGCACGTCTTCGTAAGGTGTCATTTCATCATGGTATTGTTCCATGCCCGGCCAGTCTCGAGCGCCATTATAAGCCGCCTTGAGATATGGCTTAAACCATTCGCCGGTGTGGGCAATAACCTGGCGGGAATATTCGGCAAAAGTCCTCGCTCCGGCTTCGATAAATAACGACGTAAGTTCAAATGCCTTTGCCATATCAGATGGGTCGATGCCGCTTGTGAGCTTATTTTTTTCGGAAAGCTCCTTTAGAAGCTGCTGCACACGAGCCTGTTTATCGCTCGAAAGATGCTCGATAACGCTTTTTCGTTTTGGCTTTTCGACCTGCGGCTGGACTTCATCAATGGGCGGTTTAACTATCGGTACTGTTTCGAACTGTTGGCGCAAATTAATTTGCTTCGGTGGCGAGGCTTCTTCCTCTGACGCAGGCGCTAATTTGCGAATGATCTTGCCAAGAGGCCTGTTCTCTATACGGCCAATGGGGCGTGAGCCGATATTTACGGTCTGATCCGTATTTATAACGGCTATCTTTTCAGTACCGAACTTTGAAAAATTCTTAATTGTGCCGGTGAGCTTTTTACCGCCGCCGCCCCAGAACTCAATACGGTCGCCCTCGGCGTAATCCGTATCCTTATTTATATCGGTATTTTCGTATTCTTCGATAGTTTCAGGCGTTTTGGCCGGTGTTTCGACATTGACAGGCGGCTGCGCATCTATCTTTTCCTGCGGCGCGGGTGTTACAACACTTTGCGCTTCACTTTCGATCTCCTCAACCGGCTGATTGTCAATTACAGGGGCGGTGTTTTCAATTTCGCTTTCAGCCTGCGCGGAATTAACTTTATCAGCAAGCCGCTGATTTATCAGGCTGCGCTTAATTTCACGCAAGTTATCAGCAAGTACACCCCGCTCATTCTTATTTAAACGCACTTGCAGCGGTTTGATGAGCTTCTGACTTGGCGTACCAGCTGGATCAGTAAGAAGTTTTGCGTAAGCGGGATCACTCTGCCAAAGCCACTGTGCTCCTTCGGGGGAGAGTATAAAACTCCTGGCCTTATCACGCTTATTTTT
>MHYB01000054.1:25078-26371 GCA_001824635.1 Planctomycetes bacterium GWF2_50_10 | reverse complement strand
CAGGCGATTGTTGCGGGTTGGTATCTGTAAGGGCTGTATAAAAGGAAGCTAGAAATTCCTCAAGGTTCTCACCGATAAAGCCATCCCATTTCATTGCCTTTAGCGCACTATTTATAGTTTGAACAGCCGGTACTTTATCATTTGCTATTTTTGCGGCCTTACTAATGCCCGACCATACATCAAGAGGCAGAACCTTATTTGCCTTTGCCGCAAGCGAGCCTGGATTGATACCGACTTTGCGGCTTGCTGTCGCCAGACCTTTGCCCACTGCCTTGAAAGCCGATTTACCCAGACCAGCGGCAAATTCGCCGGACTGCTCCGTGAGATTTTGCCCCAGTTCGTAAGCCAGCGCCCTTGTCATCGCCGTAACACGGCCATCACCTTCTCTTTTGATAACCAGCTTACCACTCTGGTCAAAATCTATTTCTTTGGGCATACGATTTTGCTGATATGTGGCGGCTACACGCCCCGGACTTCCTGCTGTCATGCCCACTGCCGTACCGGCAGCTTTACTCAAATCAATAGCGCCAACGGCCCCGCGTGCAGCGACAGGGAGTATTTTAGCAGGGAGTTTTTCAGTTGCCACGCGCATGATCGGCCCAAAGAATTTCAGTGTCAGCTTTTTGCCGAAAGTCGCCATAGTAGCCTGTAAACCGGCAGTTTTAGCCCATTCGATAGCATACGGTATCATGTTGACGGTTGTATCGAAAACCTGCGCCTCCATATCCTTGCCGCGCGAGGCTATTTCGGACTGCTCACCAAGCCATGATCGCAGGAACGGCTCTTTGTCGATTGAAGTCTGGCCGTTTACAACACGGCTAATTGCCTGATTTAAGGTATAGGTCTCTAGCGCCTGGTTAGCGGAACCTAAGAATGGGATGGCATTTTTGTAGTTTTGAAAGCGCAATGCCTGCTCAGTCAGGCCGATCTTGTTATTTTCTTTGGCAAGTACGTCATCCTGCTGCCCTCGGATTTCGGTATACACTTTTTCATCTGCGGTCTTTTGGCGATCAACACCCGTCATTTTGGCCTTGCGGTCGATACGATCATCTATACTGCGGGCGAAGGCTTCTTTTTCCTCAAAGGTCTTGAGACTGTTAAGTTTATCCCAATCGGCCTGCGCCTCCTGGCGCGCCAGTTCATTTTTAATATCGTCCGGCGAATCCAAACTCATTGTAACAGTTCTCATTTCTTCCGGCGGGGGTTTGCTGCTGCCTGCGGCAACTTGCTTTGCATCCTGGCGCAACTGCGTAGGGCCATCGGCAATACCGGGGTAGGCTCTGCCATCTACTA
>MHYB01000054.1:19437-25056 GCA_001824635.1 Planctomycetes bacterium GWF2_50_10 | reverse complement strand
GATCGCTTCGGTGGCAAGTGGCTGGATGGCGCTTTGTATATCTTCCCGCTGGGCTGGCGCGGAGATACCGTTTCTTGGCTGTTTTTCATTTAAAGCCTCTTGCGCAAGGTCTGTAAGAAAGCTCATAATTACCCCATTAATTTTTCACATCCCGCTTATCCAGTCGAATTTCGGCAATGGCTTAATTATTCCCATCTGTTCAAGTGCCATGCCAAGCCGCTTCTCATCGCCAAGCTCGATAAGTGTTTGCATTGCCTTAATATCAGCGGCGATATTGGGGTCGAGTTGTGCATCAGGTACGCCAAATTCATTTGGCTTCATTAAATCCTGCGCCATAGTACTTAAAAATTCTTGCGGATTTGCCATTATCGAGCGGATGGTCTTATTTCGTTTGGTTATATCGGGATAGAACTGCGGATAGGTCATCATGCCTATTTGATTGGATATTTCAAAGGCTTGCTGCGGCGAATATTTAGGAGTTGAATCTTCAAGCGATTTCGGTGTTTTAATCAGGTCATTAAAGGTTTTAAAGACAAGCTGCTTATGTGCCTTGCTCTCTCCTTCGTCGAGGTCTTTTACCTCTCCGGTATTTGGATTGACAAAGATACGGTGGCCGCTGTCGGGGTCAACAAAAGTTGATCTCTGCGCAAGTTCTCTGGGCGATTCGACCGCCCAGGGGCTTTTGCTCTGGCCGGTAGCATACTGCCACTGAAGCTGCTTTTTAGCCTGTTCTTTTTCTTCGGGTTTCCATGCCTGCTGATCTATCCAGTCGATCTTACTGTACAAATCTTCTATTTGCCTCTGCTGCGATACCGTGTATCTGGACTTGTCAAGCTCAATAGCCTGATCTTTATTAAGTTCACTTTGAAATTGTACGTTCTCTCTTGCCTGCTCACCCTGCGCCTCGAACTTCTCCATATCATATTTATGCAACTGAGCATCGCGCTGTTTTTGTGCCTCGATTTGCGCAGACTGCGCGGCGGCCTGGGCCTCCTGGCGTGCCATCTTCTCCTTGCGATCAGACTGCTGGCCAAGCCCTGTCTCATACGCCACACGGCCAACAAGTCTAAAAGAGGGTTCATGCGCTACCGTGATTGCCATCGTTAAAACCCCTTAACTATATGTGTACTGTACGTCGCTGAAATTGCCGAATTGCTGTATTAAATTGGAATAGAAAGAGGCATTGGGATAAGTGTCATCGCGCCGCTCCATGAACGCTAGCTTGCTTTTGCCAAGATCGGTGAGATAACCAAGTTTAGCCATAGCGATTGTATCGTGAATACGATTAAGTTGACTTGCGGCATTTTTATCAGCCTGCATATTAAGAGATGGGAGTATGGTAGTACCGACCATGCCGCTATTTACAAGAGCCTGTGCATTGGAAGCTTTTGAATTAAGCGCAGCTTGCGCAACATCTTTTTCCTGCTGTTTGGTCAATCCTGCAAAAGCCTTATTGACATCGCCCGTTAGCCCGCCAAAGCCGGTGAGTATCTGGTTATAGCGTTTCTCGTTAGCGTCTTTGGCCTCATTAAATTTGTTTTCAACCTCGCTGGCCAGATTCTGCGCAAGTAGTGCCTTATTGTAAGCTGTATTGTACTGGCCCATGAGTTTTCCGTTTCGGAATTTCGTGATCTCGCCGGCGTTGCTCCAGCCGCTAAAGTCGCTGGATGAATATAACTGAGGCCTGGGTACAAGGCTTGTGAAATTGTATATGCTGGAGGCCATAATTACTCCACTTTCAAATCTTCGGTTTTAGGTATAAACAGCTTGTCCTGGATCATTTTGAGACTGGTTTGGATCGCGGTATGCTCGTCAAGCGTACCTCTGAACTGTCTGCAAGCTGTCATTACATTGTGAAAGGCTTGTTCCAGCGTTAAATTGTCCATTGCTTTTCCTCACGCCGATATCGTTACATCGCTTATACTTTTGTCCGACTCCTTGCGCGACAATTCTCGCAAGTGATTGCGGACTGTCTCGATCATGTGCTGCCTATACCATTCCTTTGTCCATTGCTCGGATGTATATAACGGCTTTCCACTGCTTTCGTCCACCGGTACGGGCCAGTAATATACAACCGCGTCAACAAGTTTTTGAACCTGCTCGTCCGGTATTGTGAATGTAATGTTCATGCTACCACCGCCAGTTTCCTTGTAGTTCCGCCCGAATCCCTTATCGTTATATATCCCGTGATCGACGAAGAACCGGAGGCATAAGTTCCAAATTGCATCGTGCCGGTGCATTTGATATAAGAGCCAGCTTTTAGGTTTAAATATCCGTCAGCCTCGGAATAAATCCTTTCGGAACCGTCGGTCTGCTTGAAATAGATGCCGTCAGTACCGCCGACAAACCATTTGCCGCCAATAGAATAAATTTGCCAGTTCACATCTCCAGGCGTCATTGCTTCAAGCCGAATACCATAAATTACCGGCATATTTTCAGTAGAGCCTGCCTCTTTATTGACAGTGGCAATATTTATGCACCGAATCTGGGAAACACTGCCGCCCGATATGGCTCTGGCGGCAATGGCGATTCTCAGGCCTTCGGCATTTCCTATCGTCCCTGATGTGTGCTGAATATCGGGCGCTATGATCATACCATACAAATTACTTATCGTTGAGTCACCTTGCAGTATGGGATAAGAAGTTACACCGCAAAGTGAGCGGGCAGAAGCATCGCCATCAGGTGTATAGATCATTCTAAAATATGCGATATAACGAGAAGAAGTTACGCCGGTATTGGTTTGGTTGACATAAAGACCCATGTCGGAACGAGGATCGGAATAGCCTATACTGAGCATCTTGGGGATATGTATGCCGTTTTCAGTTGAGATAATGCCCTCAACTCCGCGATTATACCACAGATCGTTTATGATCTGCTGCAAACGCACCCAATCATCTCTTCTTATCGTCGGGCCAGCCATTATTTCACCATCCCCAAACCAATAAACTCACCTGAAAGATTATCTACCGCCCATGTACTCACCTGGCCATCTGAATAGAATCGTATGGCGAAATACGCACCTCGCGCCCGTGGCCGGGTAATTTTTAGTAAATTTGCGACTATCCCATTTATCCGCGCGGATGGAATAGCGGTTTCGACCGCTTTGATTACCTGCTCTGCGGTTTTGGCGGTGAATATCTGGTATAAAACCTGATCCGTGCCGTCGGCGGGCGTGATGTTGAGGCGAACCAGCAGACCCTCGACCGAGCCGGTCTTAGACAGCGGCAGCGGGCCTATGACCATTTCAGCGGCAATGGGGGCAAAACCGGAAATTATATCATCGGCCTTTTGGCCATCGTCGAAGGCACGGATATATCCATCCTTGCATCCGACATGGAGCAGGCGATACGAGGCCATCATAGCATCATAATAGTGAAGCGAAGTTGCTCCCACAGCCGCCGGGTATTCTTCCGGAAAGAAACCGCTGTTTCGCAGATCGAGCCAGTAGTTCTGGTTACTGCCGTCAGTTGTTTTGGTAATTAAAATGCCATGCCTGATGCGGTCATATCCCATGCAAATCTGGTGGATGCTCTCATCTACCGCAAAATCTTCACCGAAATTAGGTATGATATTTTCCGTAAGGCATACCGGAACGCCAATACCCTGCGGCAGCATATAAATGCCATTTGGGTTTAAGATGTAAAGATTGCTCTTATCATCAAAACACCAGCTTGTATCACTGAATATACCTATCACATAACTTATATTGTCAAGCGAGGCGCTTACGGCAGGGTCGCCGCGCAAGAGCCAGGAAGTTTGCGAACAGCCGAATATGCAGAAATCATCGCTGTACGGTATTACAGCCCTGATAATATCGCCGATCTTGCCAATGTCGGTATCAGTACCGGCAACCGGAGCTTTCTGATCTTCGCTGCCATAGGCCCAGTTGTAGAAATTGCCCTGTTCGGACATATACCACTGATGAGGTGCGTTCTTATCGCCCGCAAGGACGCACCTGCCTCGATACATGCGGATGATACTTGCGTATATCGGCATCAAGCCGTACTCGTTGCCGCTTGCGGATAATCTATTGGGATAGGGTTTCCACGGATATACCAGTGGAGCTGCGCCGGGGTTAGTAACCGTTGTCGGAGTAAAACTTGTGGCTCTGCCGCTTGAATCATTACCTGTTACGGCCTGGCCTGTAACGAATGTACCGTTGGTTACAAATCCGTACACCGTCGAAGTGTAAACACAATCCACAACCATTGCCGCACTGCCTTGATACAGGATAGAGCCGCGCTCGGGCCGGTAGTTAGTCGTGTAATTCCATGTAATACCGCCCAGTGCCGTATTACAGAAATCGACGACAAAATAATTGCCGTTGTTTACAATATAGACTTTCTGAAAGGCTTCGAGCATGGCGCAGGGTTTAGTGGTATCCAGTGCCGAAAGAGTAACATAACTCATTGTCGGCGGCACATTATCGTTGCTGTAATAAAATCTATTGGGATTAGCTGCATTGGCCGCAAGTGCGCAGAGCCGCTTTTTATAATTCCTTATTACCGGGTCGGCTATTACAGGCGTTCCAGTTATAAAATTCCACACAGGCCCATCAACTGAACCGGCCTCATTTATAGCTATAATGCGCCAGTAATATGTAACATTCACACCTAATAGTCCGGTATCCCAGCTTGTTGTCGTAACATCGGGCGATTGGAGGGCAGAGGATTGTTTCTGCTCCACCGCCGCCAGGCTTGTACTGAAATATACCCTGTAACTTGTGGCTCGGGCGCAGGCGTTCCACGAAATATCCTGATTGCGGGCAACGTCAGTAGCGCCGTTTGCCGGGGTAGGTGTAGTTGGGGCGGCTGGAGGTGTAACGGTTGTAAACTGCCAGACATCGCCGGTTGTAGTACCGGCAGCATTTTTGGTGTCGATTCGCCACTGATATACAGTTGAATGGACAAGAGACGGCGGGTCGTATGTAGTTGCGGTAGTTGCCGAAAGCACCTTTGTCATATTCCCGCTTGGCCCAAACCATACATCACAGCTTGTCGCACTTGAAGGACGTGTCCACGAGAGCACTTGCCCCAAAGGACGCTGGGTAGAGCCGTTTGCCGGGCTTGGGTTTGTCGCCTTTGTGGGATTTGTGAGCGTCGAAAACTGCCATGTATCACCGGTTGTCAAGCGATCTGCGCCATTATAAGTATCTACGCGCCATTGGTAAGTGGTATTGCCGGTAAGAGTACCGGGGTTTACAGTCAGTGCCGTTGTCACCGAGGCTATCTTGTTCCAAGCACCGCTGCCCGCTTTTAGCCAGACATCCGCTTTTACAGCGCCCGATGGCCTCACAAAGGTTAGCTGCTGATTGAGCGGCCTTTGTGTTGAGTTGTTTGTCGGTGTCGGCGTTGTCGTCTTCGGCGCGACGGCGTAAACGGTAAAAGACCTCGGCGAAGGCGGATTAGTCACATAGGAACCGTGAACATCCCAGTAATAGGTGCCGGTCGTACTGAATACCTTGGAATAAGTAAGCGTCTCCTGATTTACATTGCCTTTACTCCATGTATGGATAACTGTTGCCGGGTCTGCGGCGGTATCACAGTAGAGGGAGATATTGCCATTGGCGGTAGTTGTGATAGAAAAGGCTACACTGTCGCCGCTTGTAAATTTTGCCCC
>MHYB01000054.1:7209-19426 GCA_001824635.1 Planctomycetes bacterium GWF2_50_10 | reverse complement strand
TATTATAGCTGGTTACTGACATATTATGCCCATTCAACAACTGTTACAGAACATATAGCCACTACCGAGCCGCCGAGATCGGTTGCATACTTGCGGACAAGACCGGGCCGCTGTCCCAGGCGGGCGCGTTTGTCTATAGTGTCGTAAGGCCGGACGTTATTTATATGAGCACTTGTTTCAAGCGGCTGTTTACTGGCCGCATGATTTAAGTTGATACCTCTATATGGCAGTGGTATTGATAGATCAGACATTCTTACCTCACGGCTGATTTCCGTTATAGGTTACGATTGTTGTTCGTCCGCTGTCAGATGCGTTTAAGTCAGACCTGTCGCCGTTATAACCTAAAAAGTTCGCTCTTGTGCTTTGGCGGTCGAACATGATACTTGCGGCGAGCCTTACTCTAAATTGCTCAAAGTGAGTACCTTTGTTGCCGTCATTTAGGCGCTGCTCCGCAATAGAGAGACAGCTTTCGAGTATGGTTTCACCGTGAGCCATAGTACCCAATGGATAGGGATTTGTTTCACTGAGCTTATTGAGAAGGACTATCTTGCGATAACTAAGGACGTATATATCGTTGGGACTTTTCCAGAAGATTATCTCAAATCTCTGGCCGCTAGTGCCGTCAGAGGCCTTTGGTCTTATCGCAGCCATACTTGGCGTACCGACATAATTATTGTAAGCGGCTAGATTGCGAACAGTGCCCTCATTGGCAAGACGAACAAACTGTTTGCCGCTTCCTGTCTCAAAAGTCAAATCGCCCTCGATACCCCCGAAATCATCCGGCAGATCGTATGTACGCACTCCCACCTCTGTAGTAATCGTGTCGATGGGTTTGAGAAAACTCCACAAGTGGCTGTTTTGGCTGGGGTCAACAGGCGGCGGGACATAGAACTGGCGCAGGCCGCTGTTAATAACAGAATCGATATCGCTTCTTTCCTCATCCGACCACTGACCGCTATCACGCCCGTAGCCGAGCATTCGCCCGATCTCGGACAAGAGGTCGAAATAAGTTATCGTAAGGCTTGGTTCAGACATACGTTATTCCTTGAGCTTTACTTCGCTTTGGGCTATCTCACGGAAATTCTCACTATCGCCGTCTATCTTGATGCGGAGCATACCTTTATTCTTATTGCCGCAAACGCCGAGGAATATCCCGCCGCGAGAAGCACCATCCAGGAAAGTCGTAACAGGCGTATCTTTTTTAACAGAATCCCACTTGTTTGTTTTAGGAGAGGCGGTATCACTAGACACTTCTTCGGTTTTTGCTGCACCTGCGATTATCGCAACCAGCGCCATAGTCGATACAGGCATCGGTCCCGGCGCTATTCTGTCGGACAAAAATTTAGTTCGCTCATAAAGTTTTACGAGTTTGTCGGGCAGTTCTTTAGTTCCAAGCATCCTTGTATAAATATCTTTTACTTGATCTGTCATAGACTATCTCTCCTTACGGTGTTACCGTTATTACTTTCCAGCTTGATGCGCTGATCGAACCGATATTGACGTACAGGCAGTCGCCTACGCCGGTTAAGCTTGTATTTTGATAGAGACACCCCTTGCCGTATCCGGCGACACCGGCAGATGGAATACCATTGCCCCATGCGAGCATAAAGCCATTGCCCTGGACATATAGCGCCTTGCCCGATACTGGAAAAACAGCATTTTGATCCTGCAACTTTACAGGTAAATTGTGTGCTGCCATTATTTAAGTTCTCCAAAAAAATCTACCTTAAGCCTTTAGCCCGTTCTGATCGCCGCCGTACAATTTGGCAAGGATTACTCCCGCTCCGGTAGAGGTCTGAAGCGCGGCTGCTACCCCCGCGCCTGTTTCAGTTGTGGCGGCAACAAATTTGCCCAGGCTTGCGGCATTTTTTGAGCAGACAAGTTTAGTGCCGAGTGCCGCCACAGCGTCGCTAGCCTGTATCTTGCAAATGCTTCCGGGAGCGTTGACATAGACGTAGAGACCGGTGGTAGCGCCTTTTTTCTTTTTAACAGGTTGGGCAAGCACACCCGCGAAATCACCGCCGGCGGAGGTAACGAGCTTGACGCGATTTGAGCGAAAGCCGCATGGGTCGCCTGCCGCCTCACCTTTAGCGGTGCTTGTGTACGAATAATCAAACACAAGCCCTGTTCCTTCGGGGATGTCACTTGCCAGAGCCGATACATCCTCAGCCAGCCACACACGAACAGGCTGCTCGGCAGGATTATTTTTATGATTTACGTCCATCGTCAATCCTTTCCCAACTGTGTTAATCTCTTTTTAAAATCAGTGCCATCTGTGGCCTATGCTGCTTTCTGCAAAACACACTGTCTGCGCCTGTCGGTGCAGATGACGTTCCATGTAAGGTCGATATGGATGACGCTTACAGTGTGCTGTTCGGGCGCTTCTTTGGGGTCGGTTTCACGGAGATATTCACCTTTTAAAAAGACCGGATGGAAGTAGGCGAAATTGAGCATGTAGATGGGATCGGTTAATACGTCGTCAAGGAACGGCACCCAAATGATAGGGTTACGCCTGAATGTTATCGTGCCATCCATAGGAGCAAGGTCGCGGCCAAGATTTTCATTTTGGCTCTCGCCGAGGTTCTCCATAGATTCAAGCGTTCGCTCGTTCATGTAGATTCGGAACTGATCGCCGCGCCCGCTGCGATAGTCGGGGATATTGATGGGGCTTTCAAAGCCGGTCTGTCTGTGCGCACGCCTCATACCCCTGATAAGATCGTCCTTTGTGATGGCGATGTACTGGCCAGTCCAGTTTTTGAATTTGGCATGGGTAAGTCCGCCGGGGCCGCTTGCCCATGTGCCGAATTTATCGCCGTTAAAGCCCTCTGTAATATTGGGTACGACCCACAGCGGAACGCCCCAGGGTGTAGTTTTATCAGTCTCGTTTTGCGGAGCAGACCAGAAATTACTCTCCATCAGTTCGGTAAGAGAAAGCATCCCGTCAACTCTGCGCACCTTTAAGAGATCGACTATCTTGCTCTCGCCGCCGTTCATACTAAGCTCACGCCTGTCAAAAGCGTAGTTGGTAGTTGTATGCCGCCAGGGTATTTCGATAGTCTCAAGCACATCACCGACGTTGATCGCATCTTTCTGATACAGACCGACGTTGCGGGCGGCATTGGAGTGATCTACCATCAGCGTCCTCTGAATGCCGGTTCCGCTGTCGAACTGCACCTTGTCCCGGCGCATGATACGACCCATTACCTCATAGCGAACAAGGTTCTGGGCGATCTGATTGAACTTGAGTTTGCCGAGATGTTTTAATGTCCCTATTGTCAAATCCTTTAATTCCTGATCGGTAAGCATATTCATACCTCCTGTCATTTCTCGATATTTGTTTTATCTGCGGCAAAAATTTAAAAGTCAATATCCGTGCTGGGTTCTGCCGTATCATGTTCCTCCAAGAACTGTTTGACGTAAGACCTTGCCGCCGCTTCAGGGTCAACATTGCCTCCTCTTCGCTGCGAGGGGCGAGCGATGATCTGCCGCTTGCCAAGTTTGGAGCTTAATTCTTTCCTGACGATCTCTTTTTGCTTGTCTTTGAATACGGCCCCAAGCGCCTTATTGAATAGTTCGTTATAGGCCGGTACTTCTTTGCCCAGGCGGGAGTAACCGGCGGCAATTGCCTCCATCTCGTCAAGCACCTTGACACGGTTTTTAAACTGATCGCCCGCCTTGTCCATATCCGCCCCGTTGCCCTCACCGAGTACATCCTTGTATCCATCACCTAATTGGCCTATCCAGCTATCGAACTGTGCCTCGAATTGAAGGGCCTGCTGCTTTGAGAGCGATTGTCTCGCATCGGTCAACTGTCCCATTACAAGCTCGAACTGCTTTGCGTAATGTTCGTTCATACCGTTTACAGTTTCGAGTATCTCAGGGTCGAACACTTCCGGGTCGAGCGTGATCTTGAATTTCTCAAAGGCGGGCTTAGTGGCATCACCTCCGTCGGCCTGCTGTGTTTTGCCTGCTGCGGGCGCAGGTGCGCCGCGCTTCTCCAAAAGAGTAAGCGCCTTTTCCGCTGCCTGGGGTGAACCGAATTCCTGCAATTCATCACGGGTCAGACCCGCTTTTTCGCCACGGCTGAAAAGCTCGTCTGTAAATTCGTTCTCATCCGGTGTTTTCTTTTTGGCAGGCTTGCCATTTGCACCGTCCTCGATTTTTTCCTGCCCCTTATCCTGGCCATCTTCAATTTTTTCGTCGCCATCAGTACCGCTATTACCACCCTCATCGTCGAAATCGTAAATTTCTTCGGGCTTTGCGTTATCTTGCGGAGTCTGTATATCCTCGGTGGCCGGTATCTCCTGGGCCTGGCTATCCTGCATGGATAATTCACTTGCGTCTATCGCTGGTGCATCTTTTTCAGTTGCCATTTTTATCTCCTCAACTTAAAACTTTTATCTCTGCGTTAATCTGCGAAATCTACGTCAAAAATTCTCTTATCTGTGAAATCTCTTCTTAAAATCTGTGCTATCTGTGGCACCTTTGCGGATCACTGTAGCCGCCGCTCCTGTCGAAAAGTCCTATCGCCTCGCAATACCGTTTGCGGTGCGCGCGGCTTGTAAATATCGCCTGGCCATCAGAGGTAAAATCAGTCGGGATACCGATGGCTCTGGCGTGTTCAACAGCTTCGGGTATTTGATGTTCTCCAACGCCGGCGGCATCGGAGTACATCGGCCATGCGCCCGGTGTATTGACAAAACCGCCATGCTCGGCCTTAAAATCCCGCTTGCCATATCCGCCATCGGGCAAAATAATCGTACCGTCAGAAAGCTCTCGACTAATGCGATCTATGATAGTCATTGTAAGTTCGACAGGTGCGCCATTATCCATCCGTCTGTAACAGTAGGTAGGCATTATTTATCCTTTACGCATTTAAGCTGTAATATCCGGTCGCGCAGGTCTTTTAAGAGTGTGATAGTTTCGCTGGTATGGCCCTCAACGATCTTGATAGCCTCCGTATTGGCTGCAATAACTGAGTTGGTCTTTTCAAGGATGGCCAGCAGTTTACTTATCAGCCACACCAGTATCCCCAGAAGTATGCCGCACATACCGGCAAAACCGTATTGAATGATCGGCTGCATAATTGATTCATCCATAATATCTCTCCTCTAGTCTATCCTATTGACCTTACAAGTTGCGCGTTTTGCGCAGGCTGGTTTTTTGAACCCATAAGTAAATTAACCATTGCCGAATCTTTTCCTTGTCTTGTAGCCCCTGGTCTGTTTATTCTCTCGTAAGTACGGCGCGTCACAGGAGATTTAGGCATACCGACAGGCCCAGGCAGTGAATTTGACAGCGGTTCCTGCATTACCAGCAGTTCATCCAGTTCAGGCATATTGCCGTAGCGTGAAATGATCGAAAGCAATCCCCTGAAATTTATCGCTATTCCCTGCTCCGACAGCATGGGGGCAAAGGGTACAAGGAAATTTGTAAAGATTTGAGTAAGAGCCTGCAATCTCGCCGCTGGGCCTTGATACTGCATCGAGTACGGCTCGATCTCAAAATTATATTTATTAAAGGGAGCAACACGCTCTTCCGGCTCGAATGAGCCTTGAATTTGGACATCTGCGCCCTTGACGGCCTTAATTACAGGTATGGGAGTAATGGGATCATCGTAGATGTAACCGGCGATGTCGGTAACTATTTCCGTGGTAAACTCTATCATGCGGTCTTGCATCACAAGAACACGCTTGGAGGCATTGGCGCTTAATAATTGATCTTGTCCGAGCGTGTCGGCTTGCGGCGAGAGGCCGCCGAGAGAATCAAGATTGCCCGCAAAATACGCAAACATATCTTTAAGCTGGATCAAAAACGCAAGGCTTTCAGGACGAATGCCGCCATAATTGTATTCCTGGGCGTTTTTGGGATCGTCCATTGTGATCGCCTCACCATCATCGGCGCGAATGACATTATCACCATCCTTTTGGCCGGAAGTGCGCACACCCAAAAGCGTCTTTTGCCGCTCGGCCTGCCTGCCCAGCTTGCGGAATATGCGGTTTGCAAGGTCATGTAAGTCCATCCACAAAGCTACCGGCGGCAAAGGCATGACATTACCCGGCACAGGGCTAAATGACAAAAGATGATAAGGGCCGTTTTCAGGGCCAGACCATTCGAGGATTTGAAGCGCCTTACCGCTACCCTCGACAGGCATTGTTACAAGCAGTTTTTCATCGGGCAGCCACAAGTCCCAAAGTTCGACAGTGTCCTTAAAAGTCGCAGGGTTATTATCGCCGCCTCTGGAAATACTCTCAGCCCGCTCGTCGCCAGTTTCATTGAGGCCGGTTACTTCATCGGGTTTGAGTTCATCACGACCGGAACCGGAGAATAATTCCATAGCAAGCTCATAGCCTATGCGGTAGCGATTGCCTGCAAACTGGCATTCTTCATATATCCGCGCGGTAACATCATGCACCCAGTCGTCAAGATGTACCACCTCGGCAAACGCTTTGCCTGGGTCACGCATTACGCCGTCTATTTCGATGGGTGTACTTCTGGTGAGGCCGGTCTTGATAATACCCAGGGCGAACATGGCGTCTATCACCGCAAGGCGGAGGTGATTGGCCAGTTTGATCTTCGCTATATGGGCATTGGTCGCAAGTTCAAGATTGAGGGCAGAAGGCTTTAACTGAAAAAATGGCGTGGTAGCAAGAACCTTCGGCGGTCTTGCCGCTAGCTGCTGCATGTAGATATTTATAGCCAGTTCCAACAGATTAACAGGCACTTTGTCGGTTGCACCATTGTCGGAATAATGCCGCCCGACATATTGGCGCAGGGCATTGATACGCGCATCGCGGAAAGGCTGGAGCTTTTGACGGCTGTAAGTTACAGCCTCACGCAATTTGGTTAGCTGTTTGAGATTTAACGGGTTTATACTCATTTCTTACCAGTAATTAGCTTCTTTGCGTTTGCGTTCAATTTCCTGCCTCCTGGCCATCAGGCAGCCGGCAGGCACATCCACCGTCTCCTGCCTTAGTGTGGATATTGATTTCATGCCCTTGTAAAGCAGAGCGTCGGCTATACAGCGGTCGCCGTGATTCTCCCTTGCGCCCGTCGGGTCGATGGTATTTATGCTGCGGGCGTGTTCGACCGTGCCTGATTGGGTAAAGATGTACTCCCTGCACTCTCGAAGAGCGGGGTATGATCTGTTGATAAATTCGCCGGTGGAGAGAGCTTTGCGGTAATCGCCCAATAGCGCAAGTTTGGTATCTCTTGTCGAGTACCAGCCCGGCACATCAGACACCTTTTTGGAGATACTCTTATCGTTGGCCCGATAATAGATATTGCGGTAGCCAAGCTCGATAACCGTATCTCCGAAAATACGCCCCGGCCCGTTGGCCTCCCAGATCATAAAACCGCTGTTGAAGAATCTGGCCATTGCGACCGCATAGCGTGCAAGTTCGTGAGGTTTGATCGTTGCGGAGGCAAATTCGGCGATCTTTTCACAAGTGCGTTTGTTGCCGACGCTGATACATGAGTTGCTTGAACCTGTGCCGGTAGCGGTATCGACGGCAAGAATACACACAATATCGTCGCTTATATGGCCGTCAATACAGGGGTGAATCCAAAGTGAAAGCCTGCCCCCGGCTATTTCCAGAAATTCCGGCAGGGCCAGATCTTCGGCAAATTGAATTTCGCCGCTGTGGTAGGCTGGGCGCACAGTTTCAGCACATAGGCGGTCAATTACTGTAATATCGAAGAACTGAAAATCGCTGCCAAGATAATCAATATCAAGCTCCTGCGCTATCTCCATCGGATGAGCGGCTCGGAGGCACTCGCCATCGTACCAGGGTGAGCGTATCTTGCCGTCGAGGATGAAGGGGTAGTCCGATTTGAAGCCGTAGCCTTCGTCGAGAATAACAAGTTTACCGTTATCACAGCAATAGAGGCCTCGTTTCTTCTCAGGATGGCTCGACCAATGGAAACGTAGTTTTTTAATGCCGGTCTGCTTGATGTCGTAGAATGCGGTGCCGATACCTTTGGGCGTGGAATTGAATAACCTGCACCTTGTAGTATCGCGCGTCGCCGATAATACGGCGTGTCCTTCCGGTACGGACGCAAATTCATCCAGAAGTATCGCCGTGCGCCGTCCGCCTCGGCCTACTTCTCCCGTTGTCGATGCGCCGTCGATGGTAGAGCCGTTGTCGATATTGTAAATGTGCAGTTTGTTGCGGTTAATGGCGGGCAGTAACCAGCGGGGCTGATTTTTGTGGATAAAATCCACTTTCCACATCAGGCAGTCCGGGTCTTCGGTCTTGTCAACAAGGTCTTGTACGCGCGAGACGTACAAAAATGACTGCAAATCTTTGAAATGCCAGCACCACTCGGTGCAGATTATATAAATCCACGACAAACCCATGTCGCGGCTCTTTTCAGAGAGAAGATCGTATTTACCGATGGCCGAAAGCACCTCGATAATCCCCTCATCTTGATAGTCGTAGGTTATCATCGGAAGTGCGGACGGCTCTTTGCGGGGGTCATAAGTCCAGACAAAGGTATTGATGTAAAAAAGAGGGTCTCTTGCGCACATGATCCACAATTCGCGGGCGTTCTCTATGTCCTCACAGCCAAGTGTTATCATCTCCTGGCGGAACTGGAGATTGGCCATGAAGTCTTTAGGCACCAGGTGATAGTACGGCGTTCTTGCTGGCTGCCCTGACCCGCTCGATAAGACCAAGTTGTGCTCTGCCGTCGTCATTGAACCGCTCCGACTCACTCTCGTTCTTGTCGGGACGCAATCGCTGGAGAAGCGTCCTGATAAACTCGATCTGCACTGTGGGGTTGCTCCGCACACGCTCCAGCATCCACCACGCGCTTGAACTTGGGGCATCTTCGGCGGTTGCGCACTCATCGCCGATATGCCAGTACACCCACTCAAAATCTTTTGTGATACTGCCGCGCCGTGGCTTGAGAGAACCGCCTTGCAAAACAGGCTTAATGTCGCTAGAAGAATTACCGCTGCCAGCGCTTTCGATTTTGTCATCTTGCTTTGTTTGACTGTCAAACTCATTTCGTGCCTGCTCCCATGCTTGCCTGGGCAAAAGGCCTTGCGATTTAAGTTCATCACGTCTGGCCTTAAACGCCTCCCAGCGTCCCTCATCCGTCAATCGCTTTTTAAGTTCATCCCTGCTTTCCATGCTGTCCTCGATTTGTTGTATTCGGCAAAAATTCATAGTGCAAGGTTTAGTGTTGATAAATGTACATGCAATACAGGAGCTAAAAGGTCGCAAGTCTAAAATGCACTGGCGATTTTTGAGATAAGTGGTGGTGGCGATGGCAAGGGGGCCGGGGGCGTGGTAAAGATTTTGGTGCGGCTGGGAAAAGAATGCTTTTTGTTTTTGCTCGGCAGTTTTGGCAGGGCTTGATGTGCGTGTGTTTGCGTTATCTTTTTGGCGCAGTGGGAACGCACTGCGCCAAATACGCCTATAACACGTCCAAACAAGCCCCAAACAATGCCTAAACAATTGTGCAATAACGTGCCATCATCCGCCAACCAGTGCCTTATCGAGCCATGTTGAAGATGCCTTCCCTCGCGCGTGCGCGCGCGTAGCCATCGGCTCGGCCTAAGTCGGGCGTGTTTGGCGGCGTTGCAAAGATTGCGATGCAAGCAAAGTGATGTGGAAAATATGTGAGTATGTGGACAACTTGCCGCAACGAAAACAAATGTATATTACTCTTCACATTATCATTGACATTGTAGCTCAACAATGTTATCTTATGCGTATCAACCAATTCAATCGAAAGGAAATTTATGCCGCTCTATAAAATCAAATCGACAGATGTTCAAAAAGCAATCGAGGTATTACACGATGCGGATGTGTGCATCAGGCCGCTCAAGGGAGCAGGCGATTTTATCCTGCTCAAAGTCTCGCTGTGTGATGCCCACAAGGTCGAACTGGCACTGCATAACGCCGCAGTTGAGTTGTGGGAGATAGTAACTCGCAATTCATCGACAGGCAAGAGCACAAACGTAGTCCTCAAGAGAACCATCGTCTGCGATATTGAGAATTGCTTCGGCGATGCAACTGAAGATGAACAATTTTAATGGGAGTTTATAAATGCAGTTACACGAACAGTACAGACCGAAGAATTTCGATGAACTCGTGGGCCAGGACAAGGCCGCTGCTAAAATCAAGGCACTTGCCAAACGTGGGCTTGGGGCAAGGGCCTACTGGATCAGCGGGCAAAGCGGAACCGGCAAGACGACCATTGCAAGGCTCTTAGGCTCTCAACTAGCAGAGCCTATGTACATTGAAGAACTCGACGCTACCGACTTATCCGCTGCGAAGCTGCGCGATATAGAGCAATCGCTTGCCGTATTTGGCTTGGGCCAAAAGAATGGCAGGGTTGTGATAATCAATGAGGCGCATGGATTAAATAAAACTGCTATCAGGCAACTGCTTGTCATGCTCGATAGATTGCCAAGCCATGCCGCAATAATTTTTACTACGACAGTCGAAGGACAGGAACTGTTATTTGCAGAGCAGGAAGATACCGCGCCATTATTATCCCGCTGCATACAGATAGAACTGGCCCGCCGCGATCTGGCCAAGGCCTTTGCGCAAAGGGCAATGGAAATAGCACAAAAAGAAAATCTTGACGGCAAGCCCATAGCCGCCTATTTAACCCTTGTCCAAAAACACCGCAACAACATGCGCGCGGTATTGCAGTCCATAGAGGCCGGAGAAATGCTAGAATGAATACCGATATGTACGCAGGCAAACCCCTTACGCTCGAAGAGGCAAAGGCCCACTGGCCAAGTGAACATCTATCGCACCGCAAATTCTACGAAGGCTATCCAGCCAAATGGCTGATGCTCAACGGCTTTCCACATATCGTCCGCAGTGATGGCACACACGCCTCATATTTTTATTACTGTGCTAATGGCGAGCCTATCGGCGTTCGTTTATGGCAGCGTCAGGCAAGATTAGAGTTTGAAGCTCTCACCAATAAACAACTGGAATTATTTTAGGACTAAACAATGAAGGCCGTTATTTATGCGCGATTTAGCCCCCGGCGCAATCACGAGCAATGCGAATCAATCGAAACCCAGCTTGAACTTTGCCGGGCATATTGTACAAGGCAAGGCTATGAGATCATCGGGGAATTCGATGACAAGGTGCTATCCGGCGATGAAGAGGACAGGCCCGGCTTATGGAACGCTATCGAGGCACTGGCCCGTGATTGTGTGCTTGTAGTCTATCGCCTCGACCGCCTTGCCAGAAGCGTGTATCTCTCGTACATAATCGAGGAGGCCGTTAAAAAACACGGCGCAAAGATAATTTCCATCAGCGGCGAAGGTACTTGGCAGGATAGTCCCGAAGATGAACTTGTACGCAGGATATTGCAGGCCCTTGCCGAATATGAAAGAAAAGTCATCGCCGCCCGAACCAAAGCCGCCATGCTCCGACATCAGGCAGCAGGCAGACGAATGAGCGACAAAACACCTTACGGTTGTGTGCGCGACCCAGATAACCACAAACGCCTTGTCGCCGATCCAACCGAACAAGCCAATATCCACTACATCATTGAACTCAAAAACAAAGGCTACGGCTATTGCCGGATTTGCCGCCAGCTTAAATCCGATGGCATCCCGTGCCGAAATCGTAAATGGCATCACGGAACTATCAAACGAATACTTGAGCGGCACAAATGAAAAAGGCACTTTTTCAAGTGCCTTCCAAATCTGTAAATCATCCCAAATCTGTTGTATCTGTGGCTACTTTTTGACCGACATTATCAGCGTCTTGCCCGGAACATATACATTTTGCTGGATAAGATTGGCTTTGACAACCGGCTTTATCGAACCGCCCGCGCCGCTACTTTCTATCGCATTGACAGTAGCTCCAAGCGTTTTTACGGCCAGGTTCTTTCGGCTTCTTTGCCACCAGGCCGCTGTGCCTGCAACAAGACCGCAAACAAGCAATGCCCCCGTACGGTAAGGCTCTGGTATAAGCACACCCAAAGGTGAACTTATCAGGTCATTGCCTGTTTTTGCGCCATCGCCGACAGTATCGACGGCCTTGTTGAAACCGCTGTTTGGATCTGCCGCCTGCTCTTTGAAATCCTCCGCCTTCTGCTGTGTCTGTGAAATAGCTTTGGCGACATCCTCCTTGTCGCAGCCGACGCATCCGCCCACCAGCACACAAACCGCCAGTACCAACGTCCACTTTTTCATACATACCTCCATTAAAAAAAAGAGTTATTAAATTGCGAT
>MHYB01000054.1:0-7182 GCA_001824635.1 Planctomycetes bacterium GWF2_50_10 | reverse complement strand
CAGGGTCATGGCCAAGAGATTTTAGATAGCAGAAAATGCGCTGATACTTATCGATGACCGCCCTGATGTCTTTCTTTGAGGCGGGTCTGTGGCGTATAAGGCCCAGTGACCGCTTCTTGCGATATCTATTGCGACTTGTTGCTGTTTCACAACCTCGGCAAATATTCTTGCGATACCCTCTTGTAAAACGGAAACTGCCCAGCTCCAACATCTGCCCGCACTCATTGCATTTCTGTTTTTTCATCTTCCTCTCTCCATTTGGGTTTAGGCATACGATACGTTATGAATTTCGCTTCAAACTTGAGCCTGTACTCCTGTGGCCCCAAATAACACTTCCAGCAAAGCGGCCTGCCGTCAACAAGCACAGCCCCGACAACGCCGCAGCCGTTTTTACATAGCCAGTTACTTTTCACCAAGAGCCTCTTTGATGCGTTTATCCTTGCCGCTAACAGGAATGATCTGACAAGCCTGATACAGGCGCGACGCGACTCGCTGGTCGAAACTATGTCCAAGTTCCTCGACTGTCTTGTTGGACGTAATGAACGTCGGCTTCATGTGTTCCAGCCTGTAATCGAGGATTAGCAGAAGTGTTCGCAAACTCCAATCGCTTTCCTGTGAATGATCGCCGACAGTTGTTCCCAAGTCCTCGATGAACAGCGCATCAATGTTTTCAAATTCCCTGATTATCGTGGCCTCACTTCGAGTTGAGGCGGGTTTGTAGGCGTCTCTGATTTGCAAGCAAAGCCGGTCATAACCGACACGGATTACTGGGCGTCCGAGCATCAGGAAAAACCTGATCAGTGCTGCCATTGCGTATGTCTTTCCAACACCAGCCGGCCCGGTCAGCATCAGTCCGCGATGGCGGGGCAGCGAGAGCATGATATTTCGCAGCATCTGGTTCAGATGGCATAATCTGGCTTGTTTGTACCGAGGCGGAATTACCACGTTTATTTTGGCCGTTAACCGCATTTGCCTGGCCTGCCGCATTTCTCTGAGCTTTGCAAGATTATCTGCTTTTGTGCGGGCAGCCAGACAGTTCGGACAGCACTTGTTTGCCAGCAGGCTACCGCCGATGTTGTGCGGCTGCGTTTGTGTCCCGCAATAAAGACATTTGCTCTCAAAGCTCGATAGCTGCCGGATTGTGTTGCTGGTATTGAGTATTTTGGCGATACTTTCTGGCATTTGAAACTCCTTTCGCTGGACCGCGATCCTGGCATCGCGCAAACCAGTTCGTTAAAAATCTGCGGTAATTACTTTTTGCTTTTTTGGGATTTGACAGCAGCCACTGCGCCGCCTGCCTCATGGTCAATTCGATATCAATGGCGGGGTACGCCTGCGACCAGACCTGAATTTGCTGGGGTGAAATATTTTCAAACCCGCCTGTTTCAAACGAAAACGAAATTTTTTCTTTTGTGTTATTTTCTTTTATATTCTTTGTAATATTCAATTTAATATTATGCTTCAGGTTTTCGTTGATAGGGTCTTCAGCTTTTCGTTGAGAGGTATCAATCTTTTCCGTGATAGGGTATCCCTGTTTGGATTGATAGGTATCAATATTTTCATTGATAGTGGGCATCTTGGCCGTGAGCCTGATTCGGCGAGCATTGCCGTCGTCCTTGCTGATGGAGACCTCAATATATCCCTCCTGTGCCAGCAGGTTGATCCAGATGGAAATGGTATTTTTATGCACATCATAAAGCTGGGCGAAGTATTCATTAGAAGCCCAGCAATAGCCTTTCGCATTGCACAGCGCAGATATTTCGCTATAGAGCAGCTTGGCATTGGGCACAAGCTGCTTATCGTATCGCACCGAGGCAGGGATGATGGCATAATAGGATGGGTCATCCATTGTCTTTATGTACTCCGTCTTGGGGATTTCAGATTTCCCCCACTCGCAATTACATCGGTTGCTTTTTCGGTAAGTGTCGTTCTCAGATGCTTCATTAGCTCAAGAGCTTCCGATATGCCCAGCGGCTCATATATGTAGAGTTTGCCGCCAATCCACTCCCATTTGCATTTGTGATGATTTTCATTGTGTGAGTCCATGTCAGTCCCTTTCGTTGTAGTGTTGATTTTGGTGAACTAATTTAAAACCATCTCGAAGCCGTCTTGCAAAGTTCCGCTTCGATGCGGAGTTTTTCTTAATGCAGCAATCGAATTTGCTAATTGCCTTCGGTGAACATCTATGGCGACCCCTCAAAACTCTGTTGCAAACAACACATCTTCTGCTCATTACTTCATCCCTGAAAAAAAATATAGACAGAGTATCTCCGTGCCGTCAAAACGGCTTTTTTAAGACAACCTGCTATGGATATTAAAAGAGGTCGTTTCAGACTGGTATAATGCTGCGGTAAAAGGCAGCATAACTCCCTGGCAAGGCTCTAATAAGCCCAGACCGGTCTGATGCCCTATATTTCAATTTCGCACAAGCGTTCCGGTCTTGACGGCGGTATCGATGAATTGACGCACCGATGATGCAGGGAATTTATACCTTTTCTGATCTCGTACCTGCTTTAAGCCGCTTGCGACAAGCTGGGGGCGCTTGCGGTAAAATGTTCGCCTTGACATTCTCAGACAGGCGGCCGCCTCATCGAGGCTCAGCAGTGCATTTTCGACAAGATTGGGGTTTTGATGAACAAATGATGATTTCCTACGCTGTTCTACATTTAGTGTTGACATAACGCCCTCATTGTGTATATTATGTACTGTTGGCACGCGCTGGCACAACACGGATATTACACTACAAAGACCGATATAAATGCCAGTTCGTGTTCGCTATGCTCGCTTTTATATATGTAGAATAATATACCAATGCTACACACTTTTCCAAGAGATTGTGGGCAAAATGGAAAAACATTTTTGTAACTGCTTGTTTTAAAAGAAGTTGCAAAGGGTAGATTTTTGATTTTTCCCGAAATTGTGAGGAATGACCAACTATGTTCGATGGCAAAAAATTGAAAATATTGCGCGTAAAGGCCGGATTACAGCAAAGAGATATTGCCAGAAAGATCGGCTGCAAAGGTACAGAAATATGGCGGTATGAAGCCGGGTATTTCGCCCCCAGGCCCGATAGGATCGCTCAGATAGCAAAAGTGCTAAATTGCAGTGCTGATGATTTAATGGATTCCGAGGAAAAAGCCGGGGGATTTTCGAGGGATGATCAGGCCCTGATAAAGGCCCTTATCGAAATGGACCCGATACGACGGGCCAAGATCATAGGCTATGTTGATGGTTATCTTGCAAGCGGCACTAGACGTGATGCCGCTTTAGCTTCTGATGTAGCAGGGGCAGTCGCTGGCGGCGATGACGAAAGCCATCCAGCGCCGCAACGCAGGCCCGCAAAGCGGAAATCCTCTCGACACTGAAATAAGCCCACAGCCGCCTCAAAAGCCACTGACGTTCCGATAATCTGCCGTACTTGACAATCTGACTGCATCCACGTTGACGTACCATAGCTGCACCATCTTAAATAATCACCGCCACTGGATTCCCCCCCCGCAGGGCAAAGCATGATGGCGGGAATTCTATTTAAAGTATAATATATCTACACAGTTTGCCAATATCAAAGACGCTGGTGTGTACTCTTGCATCTACGTTGGACAACATGAAATTCTACCAGAGATTAGCCAGATTTACATCCCTGACATTGCAATCCCTATTGTGGTAAAATATATAGCCGCGACAGCTCATTACTAGCTTGCCGTTATCGTCCCAATCAAGCTGTATTGCGATGCCAATGAAAACGTCGGCCAGGAAATAACCAGCAAAACAGCAAAAATAGAAGCACAATCAATATTACAGTTATAAGATATGGGCGAACCCGAAGCCATCCCCATACTATATAGCCAAGATTACGTGTGCAACGAGTAATTCTGTCGGTATCGATGTAGATGCCATTTGATTTCTGAGAGTTTATAATATTCTCAATAAATGGTTCGCGTTTGATGCCCATTTCTTCCAAATCCGAAAAACAGTAAAATTTATCCCAGCTTATTCTATATTTGATTTTAAACGCCTGTTTGCGACAGTTAACTAAATCACCAGAAAAATAATAGGCCAGTGCCTTTTTATAATCATGTTCAAATTTCCAAAAAAACAAACTATCTGGCATTTTAAATTTTTCGAAGTTACTTTTAGCAACACCATACTTTTGTTGGGCAAAATAAATTTCTGCCCACATAAACCTATACTCATCTGGTAAGTTATCCACGATAATAGACGCGTCTTCAAACTTACATTGAGTTATATAATCTTTTGCTAAGACCAGAGCAACATTTGCATTATCTGGGTATTTAGTAATTAATTGTGTTGCTAACGCATGTCTTTTGGGCCATGTTCTTGCTGAATTCAGTCGCCAAGAGAGCATAAGCGCAAGTGAAAACTGTTTCTGTTCATCTACTTCTTTTTCGTAAGCCAACTCCAGGTATTTGATCCCTTCATCAAAATACTTGAGATTACAAAGCGTCCATCCCACTTCAGAATATATGTATGATATTTGACTTGTCTCAAGTGCAGAAATGTTTCTTATAATCTGATCAATGTACTCACGATTAGCAAAGACTAATGCTTTTAAGCAGTTTCTCCTAACGGAGATCATAGTTGTGTCTTTATTTTGTGACGCTCGCATATAATCTTGTATATGCAAACCAAACCACGGAACAGGCAATTCAATTATTTGTAACAACCGGGCTTTCTTGTTTTTATCAACTATTTGAGTCATATTATAATTTACCGCGAATTCAAAATTATCTCGGACTTTTTGACTGCCCGATTTAACCGCGTTAACTATTGACTTTGTATTAGATTTCAAGTTTGAAATAAACTGATTGATTCAAGTTTATCAGTTTCATGGCACACCAACGCTCGGTATTATAGAGCTATTGAACATAACTGTTGTTTTATGGACGTTTCAGTCGTTTTTCGATTTTCGGTTTAATTGCTTCGTCATAGAATCGCCGGATCTCATATTTATCAGTTTCATCTTTGCTTTTTTGTATTGCTTTGAAAATGGTTGTTTTGATTTTTTTTCCGATTTCGGCAGGGATGCTTCTTATTGCATCACCTTCAAAACATTCTATTATATTTAATCTGACCATAGGAGCATTTGGCTTTGAAATAAACAGGTCTATCAGAAATTCCGCCGCAACAGTGCAATCCAAGACTTCTAATGCATGAACACATACTGCGCAATTGTTTTTGTTTTTCTTGATAGCTGTTATAAGTGGCTTAAGTGCTTTTTGAGTTGGATTGTCCAACAATGCCAATGCTGCATGTGTTCGCACGAATGATCTTTTATCTTTTAGTAACTTGATAAATAAATCTACGGTATCTCTAGTTTGCTGCCCTAACTCAGTTATGGCTTCGCAAATTCTATCATCGTCATCATCATAATGAATAATGTTGAGTAAATTTGCTGGTGTGCGATCTAGTTTTTTTCGCCATATTTCAAATTTGGCTCGATGTATAATAACATTGTTATTAATAGACTTTATTATCTGGTTTAATTCTGAAATGGTTTTTTTTTCTAAGATTCTCTCTAGACGAACACAAGAT
Source organism: Planctomycetes bacterium GWF2_50_10 (assembly GCA_001824635.1). Classification (GTDB taxonomy): domain Bacteria; phylum Planctomycetota; class Phycisphaerae; order Sedimentisphaerales; family GWF2-50-10; genus GWF2-50-10. The sequence goes on along the minus strand of MHYB01000054.1, from coordinate 1,629 downwards.
ATCTGTTTCTTATGCTCGTCCTTTGATTCTTCTAAAATTGTAACAATTCTATCAATATCCGCCATTCATAAACTCCTCAAACAAATCTCGTAATTCAATTTTATGAGCATCTCTTCCTTGTTTGCCCATCACTTTCTCAACAAATGCTCTAAATTTTTTCCATCGGTCGGGATCGCCTTTGAATGAATCTTTGAATTGCCAAAGATCACCATCTCTGACACTCTGTCTACCCCCTTTCATCTCCCCATATTTATTACGTGCCATTGCCATAACGTCAGCAACCATTCCAGTTGCAAAAGCTGCTAACGAAACACGTACTCCTTCCATGCAATCGCTATTCCATGCTTCCACTGCTACAACAGTGATTGCTGTATAAACAGCAATGCCAACCATGAGATCATCAACAACTGCTATTTCACCGCTTGGGTCAACCTGGTTTAATGAATTGTTTTGACAATACAAATACTTGTGCAAGGTCAAAGGTTCTTTGTACTTGCCTGCAATAGGGTCTCTTGCCGTAAGCCGCATCAATTGCGGGTCGTACATGCGGGCGCGGAGGTAGTATTGGCTAATCTCAGAATCCCACCACTGGCCGGTAAACTTGAAGGGGTTATACACACTCTCATTACAATCAGCCGCACTCAAATCCTCGCCGAAGGGATTGTACGTGTAGCTGTTCTTCACAGAACCAGCCGAATCTACAACCTGCCTTACACTACCGAGCCTGTCATGCACATAATAGTACGGGTAAGTTGCTGTTAGCGTACCATACTGATTGTAAACAAGTCGTTCCTGTTTAAGTATCTGTGCGTCAGCGTAATAATATTTATTTGTTATAGAGCTATTGGAATCGTCAATCTCGCACAGTATTGTAGGCAATTCATCAGAAACGTCAACTATATACCGTATTCCATCTTCCGGCCCTTGGGTTGCCGACCATTTAGAGATACGATTGCCCATCGGGTCGTATTTGAGGGATACAAGCCTGTTGCCGCTGGCGTCATTGACATCTCTGAGCTTGCCATCCCAGTTGTAATAGAACCGGAGAGAATTAAGACCACTAACAAGCCTGCCATTCTCGTCCCAATCAAGCTGACTATTGCCAAAATCAGTCAAAAGGTCGCCATTGTAATCAAAAACGGTCTGCTGGGAATTGACATCCTTTGTCTGGATGTTGCCGTCATTGGAATACTGATACCCGAAAGACCAGTCCGTATTCTGTGTATCGGCACGATCCATACTGGCAGATGTAAGCTCACTGAGCATGTCGTAGCCATAATTATGCGTCCATGAGCGATTGCTCTGTCCGGGAACGGTTATAGTCTCGCTTGCCGCTCTTAATCTGCCAAGCCCATCAATATCATTAGTTCCAGTTGCAGTGAAAGTATAATTCGGTTCAGTAATACCGCGCAGATTATTTTGAATATCACAGGTGTAATCAATAGGGGTATTGGGGCCATCAACCTGCCCGTTACGCCAGTATTTAAGCTGCTTGCGGTTGCCGTTGAGATCGTATTGGAAGCCTGCGACATTGCAGTCGGCTAATTCGTCGGCAACATTGAGTAATCTACCGGCACAGTCATACGTACATGCCACTTTGTACAGTACATTATTTGAAGGGTCTTTTAC
>MHYB01000053.1:21469-25735 GCA_001824635.1 Planctomycetes bacterium GWF2_50_10 | reverse complement strand
CGGATCGAGTTTTTCTGGGGTCGGCCAATTAACGACAACACTTGCGACGGTGCTGGGAAACATGCCCGTCGGTGTAGCTATAAATGATCTGAACCTGAATTATTTATATATAAATCCCACTCTTGCGCAGATAAACGGAGTTTCGGTTGAGAACACGATGCACAAGACACCCCGAGCAATTCTTCCAACTATCGGCGAGCAGGTGGAAGCAGCTATGCGGCAGGTTTTTGAACTTGGTAAGCCAGTGCTCAATAAAGAGATCACAGGCCAAACGCCAGCTACGGAAAGCCCCAAGACGTGGCTTGTACATTACTACCCTTTGTTTGTTGAGGGAAAAATAGTTGGCGTGGGTACGGTTGTTATTGATATTACCAAACGCAAACTTGTTGAAGAGACGCTTAAAAAAAGCGAGTCGTTCCTATCAACAATTTTCAATTCCATTCCGCAAGCTATTTTCTGGAAAGACCGCGAAGGTATATATTTGGGGTGTAATGAGACATTCGCCAAAACGGTGGGCCTGGAGAACTCACAACAGATAATCGGTAAAACCGATTTTGATCTGCCCTGGCCGCACAGAGAAGCCGAGGCGTATCGCCAGGATGATAAGGAAGTAATGGAAAGCGGCAGGGGGAAGCGGCATATAATCGAGCCGTTAAAGAAAGCAGACGGCGGGCGGTTATGGATAGATACCACAAAAGTGCCGCTAGTTGATTCCAGAGGTGCAGTGTACGGCGTATTAGGGATATACGATGATATAACGGAGCGCAAGCACACGGAGGACGATGTTCGCAATTCGCAGCAAATGCTTCAGAATGTATTAGATGATTTTCCTGGGGTCGTATTCTGGAAGGATCAAAATTCGGTTTATCTAGGCTGCAATAAGGCTTTTGCAACGGCAGCGGGTTTGAGCGATCCAAAAGAGATCGTGGGCAAGACAGATTACGATCTGCCGTGGGCTGGGACGGAAGCGGATTCCTATCGGCGTGACGATAAAGAAGTAATCAGCAGCGGGGCTGCCAAGATCGGGATCATAGAGACTCAATTTCAGGCTGACGGGCGAATCGCCTGGTTTGATACCAGCAAGGTGCCGCTGATCTCGGGAGAGGGAAATATAATCGGGGTACTTGGCACTTCGCATGATATAACAGATCGCAAACATGGCGAAGAACAGCTGAGGCAAACTTTAAATGAGCTGGCAAGTATATTTCGCGCGTTGCCGGACCTGTATTTTCGGATGAAGGCCGACGGGACTATTTTAGATTATAAGGCGGGGCATCTGGCGGATCTTTATGTTGCGCCAAAATATTTTCTCAACAAAAAAATGCAAGCTGTCCTGCCGACGGAGGCAGCAAACATATTTGCCAAGGCTCTGGATGACATCGCCAAAGGGCAAGAACAGGCAACCATTGAATATTCTCTTGCGACGGCTGAGGGCACAAAGCGATGGGAATCACGTTTACTGCCGATCGAAGGCGAGCAGGTAATTGCATTTGTGCGCGATATTACCGAGCGGAAGAAGGGCCAGGAAATGCAGGATAAGCTAACGAGAGAGCTTAAAAGCAAGAACGAGGAGCTTGAAACAATTCTTTACATCGCATCGCACGATCTCCGGTCGGCCCTGGTGAATATTCAGGGTTTTAGTTTTGAATTATCGGATTCTTTGAAAATGATTACCGCCGACTGCCTGGGGCTGGAGCCGCAGTCCAAAGCAGCGATTGAACTTAGAAGCAATATACCGGAATCGCTTAATTTTATAATCGGCAGCGTGAGCAAAATTGATTCGATCCTCAATGGGCTATTGAGGCTTTCACGCCTGGGCAGGCAGCGTATTAGTTTGCAGAATCTTGATATGGACCAGCTTATGTCGCATGTGTTAAAGTCATTGGAATATAAGATACGAGAAGTTGACGCGAGTATCGAAATTGCACCGCTTCCATGGTGCAGGGGCGATCATTCGCTGCTTGACCAGGTGTTCTCAAATATAATCGACAACGCGGTTAAATACAGAAGTCCATCACGTCGGCTGATTATAAATATTGAGGGGAGAATTGAGAATGAGCACTGCGTTTACAGTATAGCAGATAACGGGCAGGGTATTAAGCCGGAGTTTGTTGAAAAAATCTTTGAAGCATTTCATCGCCTTGATCCGGGGCAAAGTGCTGGTGAGGGGTTAGGGCTGAGCATCGTGCGGCGTATAGTTCAACTGCATCAAGGGAAAGTGTGGGTTAAAGCTATTCCAAATGAAGGCAGTACGTTTTATGTTTCTTTGCCAAAGGCTAATTGATCAGGCAAGCTGATAAAATTCCAAATGACAAGTTACAAATCACAAACAAATTTAAATACAAGAAAACGGAAAATTCAAAACAAAGGCCAAGAAGTTAAACGCTGATTACGCTGATTTTAAGAATAGAGTATTGCGGGTTAGTGTCAGCATGGGCTTGCCATGTGTGAGTATATAATATGGAGTCGCTGCGCGACGCTATTTTATGCTGGATACCCGCCTGCGCGGGTATGACAAGTCGTTTTTTTAATGCACTGTGACATATCAGCATGGGCAAGAGTACTTGCCCATGCTACAGGTTAATCTATTGCGGGTTCGCCGATTAGGTAGATTCGGTTTTTGCCGAGGCGTTTGGCTTCTAATAGGGCGCGGTCTGCTGAGGCGAAGAGTTCTTCTACTGATGCGCCGTCCTGGGGGTAGCCGGCGAGGCCGCCGCTTATGGTTAATATGCCTTTGCCTTCGGGGCCGAGCTGGGGGAACTGGGTGGAATTAAGTTCACGTCTGAAACGGTCGGCGATGAAGTAAATTTCGCTGGGGTGGTCTGCCTGAGCTTTTCGACGGCGGTCATCGGCGGATTCGGTTGGGTTATCCCAGAATATTACGGTGAATTCATCGCCGCCGATACGGCCGACAACGTCATGCTTTCTGCAACATCGCCGCATGAGGGCAGCGGCTTCTTTTAGGATTTCATCGCCGGCGAGGTGGCCATAGACATCGTTGTAATGTTTGAAATTATCGATATCAAACATCAGTAGAGTGATCCGCAGGCTTGAGGCGTGGGCCTGGTCAAGGATCTGGCGGAGGAATTCACGGACGTACCTGCGATTTTTGAGGCCTGTAAGGTCGTCTTCGGTGGCGAGCCTGGCTAGCTGCTCGAATGATTGCGGCTCGAAAATTTCGGGCTTTTCGAGCGTGGTGAGTTTGGTGAGCATGGCGATGAATTCTTCGTGGCCGGCGGGGCTTACGATATAGTCATCTACGCATGGGCCGTTATTGGAGCCACAGAGCATTTCGAGGACAAAAGGCTCCTGATACATGGGGGTGACGATCGTGACGGCAATATGGGGGTGAGCGGCTTTAATCGCTCGAACGGCCTGGCGAAGATTTGAATCTATCTCCTGGGCCATGAAGCAGACAATTTTGCATTTGTCCTGCGAGACAGCAGTGAGGGTATCGATGAAGCTTTGGGAATACTGGAACGGAAATTCTTTGGCAGCGTGCCAGTCGGAAAACAGGGTATCGGGGTTTCCCAAGATCAGGGTTGATCTGAAAAGCTGCTGTGTGTTTTGAATATCTATTTTAGGCATTATAACCCTTGGCATTTTCCTGACGCGGGGCGGAGGGGCTAATGAAATATTTATCCGCAATATTGGTCATGTGTCGCTCAAAGACACCCGCTTTGTAATTATCGGCTTTAAGGGGGGGTAGCTTAAGGGCGGCGTTTGTGACATATTCTTTTGCAAGTGTTTGAAGCTGGGCTGGGTTTTGTGCCATTTGAATGCCCAGTTTGGCGGCAGAATCGCCGATATGGCGGTCGCCGTTGTGGCAGAGGTTATCAAGGCAGATGATCTGGTTTTGCGGGCATTGGACTTTAACAATAGCAACAGCGGCGAAATCTTCAAAAGCCAGCTCAGAAAGCATGCCTATTACGAGTATGGAGGATACTTTGGGGCATCTTTTGCCTAGGTTTACGACAAAATGGAACAGATCGGTATAATAATACACGGTTGTCCTGCTGTTTCTAAAAACGTGGTCGATAATCGGACTTAACCTTTGCGAGGAATCCACCACAAAGGCTGCCGAAGCCGGTATATTTTCGCCCATAGCTGTCCCTTACATGTTGAGGTCTGATAATATACGGTTTTGGGGGCAGCTAGTCAAGATAAAGCGTAATGAAAACTCCACAAAACGTTATTTGTCGGCGGGTAGGCCATCGAGGATGGTTTTGATTTGCGGGACCAGACTGGAGGATGGGTAGAGGCGGA
>MHYB01000053.1:18716-21450 GCA_001824635.1 Planctomycetes bacterium GWF2_50_10 | reverse complement strand
CTTTGCTTCCATGAGGCTTTTTTGTTTTTTGGCGGGTGAGGCGGCTAGTGAGGCATCCTGCCAATCGCGGACTTTGAGAATAGCGAGTTCAAAGAGAGCTTCTGTGGCGGCATCGGTGTTTTTAAAGGTTTTGTTTATTTTGGCTAAGTCCTGGGCCTGGCGAGAGCGATCCTTGATGAGCATGGCTTTGGCCAGGAGGAGGTTATCAATAAGAGGATCGTCGGGGGGGGTCTGTGAGATAAGCTGCTCGACGGTCTGGGGGTAATCGGGGGCGGTTTGGTCAAGAAGGATGAATTTTGAGAGCCTGGCCTTTGACTGAGGGTCTGTAACGGGGGTTTGTGAGGCAATTAGTTGGAGAAGCCTTTCGACTTCGCGGAGTATCTGGGCAAGCTTGATGTCTGAAATAGCGGTAAAGCTGGGCTGGGTAAACGGAGTGAAAAACGGGGCGGATGACGGGAGGGCCTTTTGGTTTGCCTGGAGTTTTTGGTTTATCATGGCGGCGGCCTGCTCAAGAAGACGCGTGGCGTTGTCAAATAGGCCTGCGCCGGCAAGGTGCATGGCGATTCGGCGGCGGGCTTCGATGGCTTCTGTGGAGGTGGGATACTTTTCGCAGATTTCGTACCAGATGGGCAGGCAGGAGCGGCGGGGGTAGTCGCTGCTGAAATAGAGTATTTCCTTTTCGGTGAGCATAAGGGGGTCTGGGGTCATTTCGGCGGCGATGGCTTTGTAATATAGGGCCATGGGCATGCGTTTGCTGCGTGAGCGGCGGCCTTTGAGTTTTTTGAAGATCGCATCGGGGAGCCACCAGGGACGTTTTTGGTTAATAAACAGATCGTATTGGGCCAGGAGCGACTGTCGTTTGGCAGGGTAATTGAGGTTTTCGGGGACAGCGAACCAGGTGGGCCAGCGGTCGTTGGCGAACTGAAGGCGGATGTCATCCTTGAGTTCCTGGCGAAGAATAATGGGTGCTGAGGAGGTGAAGAAGGTGCTGAAATATTTGGCGGCGGCTGGATTTTTTATGCTGTCGTCGAGGGCCTGTGAGATGGAATGCTGCTGGAATTCGACGACCTGTTCGGGGTTATTCGAGGCAACGAACTGCTGATAGGCAAGTTCGTCGAAGCCGATGTGTTTTCGAAATATAAAAACGGTGGAGGCAAGGACGAGGAGGCCGATGAGGAAATTAGGGCCGGGTTTGTACCTGGTGAAATGTCCTATGGCAAGTACGGCGGCGGCAAACATTATCGCGGTGAGCCAGGCGACCATCCAGGGTGCAAAGGAAAAACCCCAGCGTACCGGTTCGGTATTTGGGATGGAGCCGAAATATGCCCAGTAAAATATCTGCGGGGCAAGGCAAAGTGCGATAGCAATAAAACGTGAACGGAATCTGAGGGGTCTGCATGCGGCGGCGATGGAGCTTAAGGCGACGAAGGCGGCAAAAACCGGCATATCGGCGATGAAGGCCAAGGCGATGAGAAAAGGCAGCGAGTAGATAAAGCTGAGGAGCTGGGCGATGAGGGGGGGCATTATGGCGAGTATTCCCATGAGAGCGCCGAGTACGACGATCTGCCAGGGGTATTCGAAAATGCTGAGAGGATAAACGAGGAATCGCTGGAGCTGCCAGCGTGAGGAGTCTACTATGCTTTCGATGGTGAAGGGCAAGAAGGAGCCTGTGAGCATCTTGGACCAGAACAGGCAAGTGAAAGTATAAATGAGCACCGCACCGAGCCAGAACGCGGTGACGTTGGCGTGGCTGTAATGGAGCGACGGGCCTGCGGTCATTAAGGATTTGACCGGGCCTGGTGCGGGCTTATTAGGTTGGCTGGATTCATTTGCCATTTACATTTTTTGATCCGGATCGAAATCAAGGTTTTTCGGCGGTATAGATCGCGGCGATGCCGAGAGTCAGTTTAGTTGTTCGCACGTTTTTAAAATCGGCGGCGGTCAGCATAGCGGGGACGTCCACATTCATATCCCATCGGCACACAGATTTAACGAAATATTCATAAGCACGGCGATCGCCTCCGAACAGAGCCGCCAATATCGGCAGCACGAAACGGAAATACATCATGTACATTTTACGCAAGACAGGGGTTTTGGGCAATGTAAATTCCAGAATGCAGAGTCGGCCGCGAGGTTTGAGAATACGGAACATTTCGGAGACGGTTTTGGCGGGGTCGTCTGTGTTGCGAAGGCCGAATGCGCAGGTGCAGAGATCGAATTCATTATCGGGGCAGGGCAGGGCGGCGCAATCGGCGGTGATGAACTCGAAATGCGGCATTGGCTGGGTGCGTTTGGCATTGTGATATTTTTGGCGGGCAATGTCGAGCATTGTTTGGGATATATCATAGCAGGATATGCTTGCGAGCGGCGTTTTTGATCTTGCAATGACAAGGGCTAATTCGCCGGTTCCGCTGCAGAGGTCGGCGACGCGGGCAAGCGGGGTGGTATCGCACAGTGAGGCTGTTTTGGATCGCCAGAGCCGGTCTGCGCCGAGGCTTATGACGGTGTTTATGCGATCATACCGTTTGGCGATGCGTGAAAACAATGCCGATTTGTCGATGTGCGATGTGTTCATGGCAGGCAACTATTTGCCTAACATTTTTTTCTGCTCCATGGCCTTGAAGACAAGCTGGGCAATTTGCTCGGCAGTGAACGTTGAGTTATCAAATACGAGATTAAACGGCGGGACGCGCGGATTTGACTGTTCGTATATGCGCCGCAGATGGGCACGCTT
>MHYB01000053.1:4437-18633 GCA_001824635.1 Planctomycetes bacterium GWF2_50_10 | reverse complement strand
TTGGCGCTTCGAGACGGACGCTGAGGCCGTTGCGGATGTCGTTGGTGACAGCGGTGGAACCCTGGCCGATGATGATGGCGTGGCCTTCGATGGCGATTGAGCGAATCATTGTGGTGATCTTCGAGCGTATCTCGATGCCGTCGGGGACGGTGCCTTTGCCCATGCCTTTAAAGAAATCGCGGACGAGATTTGGGACGGCGTGGCGTTCTTCCTCTATGATCTCCTCGGAGACGCCGGTATCTTCGGCTAGCTGTTTGAGTATCTCCTTTTTGAAGAGGCGCCAGCGTTTTTGCTCGTCGGTGTTTTGAAGCATTTCGAGGAGGATGTCGCCTACTTTATAGCCTTCGCAGCCGGTTTCGCGTGAAATCGTGATGAATGGGCCGGGTTCTTTTTTCTTTTGGATTTCGCCAATGGTGCTTCTGATATAACTGCTTAATGTCGGTTTCATTTTTCCCGCCTTTCGCTTATATAATCATTATACCGCAAAACACTTTTTCCTCAAAGGGCTAAACGATCATGTGTGGTAGTCGGCGTTGATGGCGATGTACTCGCGGCTGAGGTCGCAGCCGTAGCAGAAATCGGAGTATTTGCCGACGCCGAGGTCTATGGTGATCGTAAATTCCTTTTGGCTCATGACTTTGGAGGCTTTTTTCGGGTTAAAATCGGTGGGTCTGCCGTTTTTGAAGACGACTATGTTATCGAGTTTGCATGAAACTTTTTCGGACTTGAGCTTGACCTGGCTTGAGCCGACGGCGCAAATAATTCGGCCCCAGTTGGGGTCTGAGCCGTGTACGGCGCATTTGAAGAGGGGGTAATCGGCGACTGCCCGGGAGGCTTTGGCGGCATCTTCTTTGGATGCTGCGCCGGTTACGCGGACAGTGAACATACGCGTGGCACCTTCGGCATCGAGGGCCATTTGCTTGGCGAGATCGGTGCAGAGGTCTTTGAGTGCCAGGGCGAACGTGCTAAAGTCTTTGCCGGTTGCGGCGATCTTTTTGTTGCCGGCCAGGCCTGAAGCCAGGACGAGAGCGGTGTCGTTTGTGCTCTGGTGGCCGTCGACGGTGAGGCGATTGAGCGATGAGCCGACCGCTTGCGAAAGTGCGCGGGCAAGGAGGGGCTTGGTTATGGCGGCATCGGTGGTGATAAAGCAAAGGGTGGTTGCCATATTGGGGCCGATCATGCCTGCGCCTTTGACGGCACCGGCGATGCTTACGAGGGTCTTGCCGAATTTGATCTGCTTGAATGCCTGCTTTGGGCGGGTGTCGGTGGTCATTATGGCGGTTGCGAAATCGAGGCCGGCATCGTGATTTGAGGCGAGGCATTTGATGGACCTGGCTACGCCGGTGATTACTTTTTTTACGGGCAGGATGTGGCCGATAATGCCGGTGGAGGCGACGAGTATTTTTTTGGGGCTTGTTTCGATCTGGTCCGCGAGGGCCTGGCACATGGCATTTGCATCCTTTATGCCCTGGAGGCCGGTGCAGGCGTTGGCGTTACCGGAATTTACGACGACGCCGTCGATGATGGCCGAGCGGATATTTTTTTTGCATACAGCTACGGCGGCGGAATATATTTTATTGGTTGTGAAGACGCCTGCGGCGACAGCGCCTGTTGGACATACTAAAAGGCCAAGGTCTTTTTTGCCTGATCTTTTCAGGCCGCAAACTATGCCGGAGGCGAGAAATCCTTTTGGTGCTGTGATAGTATTGTTCATTTTACTTCCTTGTTTAAAGCGTGCTTGTGTTTTGTGATCGCGGGTCGTCAAGGGGCGAGCCGTTGGATAAAGCTCCGTCAATGGCTGAGTCCCTGAAGGGGGATGACGGGTCGTAAAATTTGAGGTTCGTATCGACGGTGTTGACCATCAGGCCGGGCTTATTGAATTTAAGCTGTTTGACGATTATGCCGTCGGGCTGGATGAAGCAGGACGGGTAGGGACTTTTTGGGCCGCTGGTGTTTGCCACTGAAATCCAGAAGTGATTTGTGGCAGCGTGGCATTGCATTGTTTGACGCATTATATGCGTGTGGACATTTAGGCCGGTGCTGGCGTTATAGAAGGACTGGAAGATGCACTCGGTTCCCAGTTTTTTCATCTGACGATACATTTCGGGAAAACGCAGGTCAAAGCAGATGAGCATCGAGCACTTAACGGAGTTGATGTCAAATGTTACGAATCGCGAGCCGGGGGTGTAAAATTCCAGGTCGCCGGCGGTGCAGAAACGTTTGTCATATCGCTCCTGGATTTGGCCGGCTGGGTTTATGAGATAGAGGCAATTGTGCGGTTTGTTGGGCCAGGTGAGTTCGTGCATCGAGCCGAGGACGACGTAAATGCCGAGTTCTTTGGCAAGAGCCATGATGCGGCGGGTGTGCTCGCGAAGTTCTTCCCAGTTGAAGCCGATGAGGCTGTCGTGGTTGGCGCCGGCGTAGCCGCAGAGTGAGCATTCGGAGAAGTGGGCAACATCGGCGTGGCTTTTGGAAGCTTTGAGCATGAGCTTTTGGATCCAACTGCTGTTGGATTCAACCGAGGCTGCTACCTCAAACTGGCATGTGGCGATTTTCAGCATCTCTTAGATCAGTCCTGTGGATTCATCAATTCCGAACATGATATTCATATTCTGTATGGCCTGGCCGGAGGCGCCTTTGACCATGTTATCTATCGCGGAAAATACGACGACCTTGCCTTTTACGACGGCGGGGAATACCTGGCAATAATTAGTATGGGCGACGTGCTTGAGCATGGGGGCGGTTTTAATAACCTGCACGAAACGCTCATTCTTGTAAAAATCCTGGAATAGCTTGAGTACTTCTTCCGAGGTTATGGAGGCGGTCGGTTTCATGTAGACGCTTGAGAGTATGCCGCGATCGAAGCAGCCGACGTGAGGCTGGAAAAGGACAGTGGCCTTTGTGCCCGCCAAATCGGAGGCGGTCTGTTCGATCTCCGGGTTGTGGCGGTGCGTGCCTATGCCATAAGCGAATAGGTTATCATTCATGTTTGGGAAATGGAAATTGGCGTTGGGGGCCTTGCCTGCGCCGGTTACGCCACTGACGGAATTTACGATGATGTCGGTTGGATCGATGAGTTTATTTTTAAGCAGTGGGGCCATGGCCAGGGCTGCGCCGGTTGGGAAGCAGCCGGGGTTGGCGATGAGTTTTGCGGTTTTGATCTCGTCGCGGTAGAGTTCGCACAGGCCGTAGACGGCGGTTGAGAGATTTGCAAGGTCCATGTGCTTGTGCTTATATGCGGCTTCGTAGACGGCGGGGTCTTTGATGCGGTAATCGGCGGAGAGATCGACGACTTTTACGCCTGTGGAGAGAATGGAGGGAATTACATCCATCGAAACTTTGTGCGGCAAACAGCACAGGGCGACATCGGCGAGTTTCTTGAGTTTTTCGATGTCGAGGTGTTCGAGGACTATGTCGCAGCGGCCGCGGAACTGGCCGAAGATGTCGGCTATGTGGCCGGTTTCGGTCTGGCCGGTGGCGTAGGTCAGTTTTGCCTGGGGGTGCTTGAGAAGGATATCTATGGCTTCCGCGCCGGTGTATCCGCTTGCTCCAACTATAGCTACTCGTATCATTAAAGTGCCTTTATACAAATTTATGTATCGTGGTAATTTATACTTTGTAGAAAAGATTCTAAGTTTCACCCCCTACGGGGGTTCTCGTCGTTTTTTATCATATTCCCAGGGGTTTCCACCCCTGGCTACAGAGATATCGCCCCTTACAGGGGCTCGAAGAAAAAGCTTTTCTACAAGGCAGTAATTTACACGCATTTTCAAGACATTACAAACGTTTTTGCGTTTGGTCTTGCCTTAATTCTATGTCGGTTTTATAGTTTTAGTGCGAAGATTTTTAAATTTGTGAAACGTTTTTCGTTTTAGGCCCTCTTAAATATAAAACAAACGTTATGGAGGATCATTATGTCAAGGTTGATTTCGATGCTGGCAATGTTTGCGGTGGGTGGTATTTGTGAGGCAAAGGTTACGCAGGTTTCGCTTTTTAAGAACGGGCTGGCGTTTGTCAATGAGCAAGTGACAGTGGGGGGTGATAGCGGGCAGTTCAGTTTTGTGCCGGCGGCGGCGCCTTCGCATGGGAGTTTGTGGGTTTCTTATTCGCCCGAGATGCGGCTTGAGAGCCTTGTGGCGGAGGAAACCAATGTGCCGGGCACGACAGCGGCGGCGAATATGGCGGAACTGCTGCGGGCAAATATCGGTAAACGTGTGAATATTAAAACCAATGACAATGAGGAATTGGAAGGCTCTATCAGATCCATGCAGGTCGAGGCGGCCAGGCCCCAGCCATATGCGATGGGAACGCCGGTGAATTACCAGGATGGCTATAATCAATACAGGGGGCCTGTGGGGCCTGTTTCAGGCATGGTTGTTACTATTGAATCAGGCGGGCAGTTCATTGCTTTAGCGGCTGATGCGATAAGGCGTGTGAGATTTTCGGATGAGCCTAAGGCTGGGCCTGATGTGAAATCCGCTCGGCTTACGGGCAGGGTGGGCAAAGGCGGCGGGGATATTGACGTAAGTTATTTGTGCAAGGGAATGACGTGGGCGCCCAGTTATGTGATCGCGATAAAAGATACGGACGGCAACGCGCCGCTTTCGGCGAAGGCGGAGGTCATGAACGAAATAGCTGATATGGAAGGCGTTGGGGTTCAACTGATTACGGGCTATCCGAATCTGCAGTTTGCCCAGATTTTCAGTCCCATTGCAAAGAAAGAGGATTTGGCACAATTTCTAGCTGCGCTGGGCAGGGGATCAAGCGGGAATATTTCCAATAGCGGTTATGGCGGGGTTATGTCAAATGTAACCAGGCAGGCGGTATATAACATGAAGATGGCAGCAGAACAACCGTATGAGCCTTCCTACGGCCAGGCCGAGCAGGGGGTTACGGCGGAGGATCTTTTCTTTTATCCGCTCAAGAGCGTTTCACTCAAAAAGGGCCAGGTGGGGTATTTCCCGCTGTTTACTGAGGATGTAGCGTACAAGCATCTTTACACATGGGAAATACCGGATAAGACGGGGAACCGCCAGCAGTACAACAATTATAATGACAACCAAAACAGGCCGGAGGATGCCGAAGAGGTTTGGCACTGTCTTAAGCTCACCAATAACATGAAACTGCCGTGGACAACAGCGCCGGCGCAGATAATGAGCAGCGGCATGATCATCGGGCAGGATACTTTGAACTACACGCCGGTATCGGGTGATACGAAGCTAAAAATAACCATAGCCTCAAGCATAAAGGCGCAGCAGCGTGAAATCCAGCTTGAGCGGCAGCGTAATGCGGCACAGTTCTATGGTAACAGTTTTGACCTGGTGAAAGTAAAAGGCATGCTCTCGGTGACAAATTACCAATCCAAGGCGATCAATATGGAGATAACAAAGAAATTCTCCGGTGATCTTAAATCTACCCAGCCGGAAGCCAAAGCGGATAAGCTCCCTGCCTATCTTGGTGATGTCAACAATCGCGGGCTGCTTGTCTGGAATTTAAAACTGGAGGCTGGGCAAAAGCAGGAGCTTGAATATGTGTACGAAGTTTACGTTCGCCAATAACCCTTAAGCGGGCGCAATAAAAAAGGCCACCGCGTGGTGGCCTTTTGATATTCGGAACGGGTCGATTAACGCTTTGAGAACTGGAACTTCTTGCGAGCGCCTTTCTGGCCTGGTTTCTTTCTTTCCTTCATTCTGCCGTCACGGGTAAGGAAGCCGCCGTCACGGAGAGCTGGGAGGAAGTTGTCGTCGTAATCCTTGAGTGCTCTTGCAATGCCGAGGAGAACCGCGCCGGCCTGACCGGTGGGGCCGCCGCCTTCGACATTGGCAAAGACATCAAACTTGGTTTCGCTCTTTACCGATGTGATTGGTGCCATAACCGCCCTGCGGTCGTTTTCGGCCTTGAAGAATTCTTTCATCTCCTTGCCGTTGATGACCATTTTGCCCTGCCCCGGTTTGATCCTGACGCGAGCGACAGCGCTTTTACGTCTGCCAGTGCCCCAGTAGTAACCGGCCTTATCGGGGCCTTTTTTGGCAACTGCCTGAGGGGCTGGTGTAGGAGTGGTCTTAATTCCAAGTAAGCTGGGATCTATCAACAAGTCTGCCATTATGCTTCTCTTATATACTTAGTGTTATTTTAAGGTTATTTTTTCGGGTTTCTGTGCCGCGTTATCATGCTCGGGGCCGCGATATACCTTGAGCTTCTTAAGCATACGCTTGCCAAGGCCGCTTTTGGGGAGCATTCTTTTAACTGCCAGCTCGATGACTTTCTCTGGCTTCTTTGCCATCATCTCGGCGAAGCTGACGTATTTGTGGCCGCCTGGATAAAGAGTGTAGTAATCGTACTCTTTAGTTTGTTCCTTCTTGCCGGTCATCCTGATCTTATCGGCGTTGACAACCACGACAAAATCGCCCGTATCGACATGGGGTGTGTATGTCGGTTTGGTTTTTCCCATCAGAATCGGCGCGACAAACGACGCTAATCTTCCCAGCACCGCGTTATCGGCGTCGATGAGAAGCCACTTCTGATTCAGCTCTGACTTTTTGGCCAAAGTAGTTTTCATATATAGACAAACTCCATCTGCGTTGTGTAAAGCACAACATTATAGCACCAGCACTGGTGCTGTCAAACCATTTTTATACGCAAACCAGCGGGTTTTCCCGCGGAATTTTCAACCCTTTTACCCAAATTCTCACAGGAAAGCACGTCAAAAGCGGAATAATTTAAAAAAATCCTTTGGGGCGATGCAAAAAGTGCATAAAAAAGGCAAGAGGCAACAGGCAAGAGTAAAAACACGGCCAAGATGGCCATGCCACAAACGAACTGACAGACTACCAGGCCTGGTGGGTTATACATCTTTTCCATATTTTTTGGGGGTGCTTGCGGCGGGGGGCGGGTTTTGGCTAGAGTGGCGGTGAAAGGAGAAATTTATGGATATGCCTAAGGTCAATGAATGTGATGTGCAGGAGTGCTGTTATAACCAGAATAAGCTGTGCCATGCGCTGGCGATAACGGTTGGGGATTCGGTGGATCCTTGCTGTGATACGTTTACGACGGCTTGCAGCAGCAAGGGGGGTAACAGCGGGTCGATTGGGGCGGTTGGGGCATGCAAGGTCTCTATCTGCCGTTATAATATGAAGTTAGAGTGCCAGGCGGATGGGATAATTGTGGGCAGGACCGAGCACGCGGCGGATTGTTTGACGTTTGAGCCGAGTTAAAAACTTAGTTTTGGGGGTGTACCGGGGGTGTACCGGGGTATAGTGGTCGTACAACAGGAAGCTAAAGAGGGTAAAACTTGCGTTCGGTCGGGGGCGTAGTAGAATGTATCGGTTTTTGGAGTAATAATGGGCGCATTTGAGATACATTCTACTATGAAGCCTGCTGGCGATCAGCCTGCGGCTATCGATCAACTTACGGACGGGTTAAAGCAGGGAAAACCTTTTCAGACGCTTTTGGGCGTTACCGGGTCCGGTAAGACCTTTACCATGGCCAACGTCATTAAGCGGTATGGACGGCCTGCGCTTATTATTTCGCATAATAAGACGCTGGCGGCGCAGCTTTATGAGGAATTTAAGGAGCTTTTTCCCGATAACGCGGTCGAGTATTTTGTAAGCTACTATGATTTTTACCAGCCTGAGGCTTACATTCCGCAGAGAGATATTTACATTGAAAAAGATTCCGCGCGCAATGACGACTTGGACAGGCTGAGGCTTTCGACTACTACCAGCTTGCTTACGCGGCAGGATGTGATAATTGTGGCAAGCGTGTCTTGCATATTCGGATTGGGGTCGCCGGAGGATTATGCTAACAGCGTTGTGGCGATCCGCAAGGGGGATACGGTTGATCGCAACGCTTTGCTTGGGAAGCTTGCGGATATTCAATACGAACGCAACGATTTTGACTTTCATCGGGGTACGTTCCGGGTTCGCGGGGACACCGTAGAACTGCATCCATCTTACGAGAGCTTCGCGGTGCGGATAGAATTTTTCGGCGATGAGATCGACAAGATATATTACATCAATCCTGTTTCGAGTGAGGTGCTGGCGGAAGAGAGCCAGTTGTTCATTTACCCGGCGCAGCATTATGTGATGCCGGCGGATCGTATTGAAGGGGCGGTAGCGGCGATCAAGGAAGAGCTTGAGCAGCGGTTGCAGGTATTTCGACAGGAGGGCAAGCTGCTTGAGGCGCAGCGGCTGCAGGCGCGGACGCTTTATGATATCGAGATGATACAGGAGGTTGGGTTTTGTTCGGGGATCGAAAATTACAGCAGGCATTTGTCGGGCTTGCCGGCGGGGGCGACGCCTTATACGCTGATAAATTATTTTCCAAAAGATTTTCTGCTGATGATAGATGAGTCGCATGTTTCGCTGCCGCAGATACGGGCGATGTTTAACGGCGACCAGGCGAGGAAGAATGTGCTGGTGGAGCATGGATTTAGGCTGCCAAGCGCAATGGATAACCGGCCTTTAAGATTCGAGGAGTTCGAGAAGAAGTGGGATAAGGTGGTTTTTGTTTCGGCGACGCCTGGGCCTTTCGAGCTTGAGAAGTGCGGGGGCGAGGTGGTTGAGCAGATCATTCGGCCTACTGGGCTGGTGGATCCGGAGATTTATGTTTACCCGGCTTCTAATCAGATACCGCATTTGATGGACGAGGTGGATAAACGAATACAGTCGAAGGAGCGGGTGCTGGTTACGACGCTGACGAAGCGGCTGTCGGAAGATTTGACGGGGTATATGCAGAAGAAGGGGGTGCGGTGCAAATATCTGCACTCGGAAATTCATACGCTTGATCGTATCGAGATACTGCGCGATCTGCGGGCGGGGGAGTTTGACGTGCTTATCGGGATCAACCTGCTTAGGGAGGGGCTGGATTTGCCGGAGGTTTCGCTGGTGGCGATTCTTGATGCGGATAAGGAAGGGTTTTTACGGTCGGCGACGAGTCTTATTCAGACGATCGGGCGGACGGCGCGAAATGTTAACGCTACTGTTTATCTGTATGGGGACAGGGTTACGGATTCGATGCAGCGGGCGATAGATGAGACGAATCGGCGGCGGGTGATACAGATCGCGTACAACAAGGAGCATGGAATCACGCCGGAGACGATAAAGAAGGAGATTCGGCGGTCGCTGCAGGAGGCGGTAAAGGCGAGGAAGGTGGCGCAGGAGGCGCTTTCGTTTACTGACGAAGAGTATGATAAGACGGAAATGATCGCGCAGATCGAAACGGAAATGCTTGCGGCGGCGGAGAGATTGGATTTTGAACGGGCGGCGTATTTGAGGGATCAACTCAAGGAGCTTAAGGAACTGCCGGAGCTTTCCAAAGGGCAAGGAGAAGACAGAAGTCAGGAGACAGAAGTCAGTAAGCAGAAGAGGAACCAAGAACAAGGAATAAGGAACAGGAAGAATAAAACCGAAATCCTAAGCACGAAATCCGAAACAAATTCTAAGGCTCAAAAGGGAAAATTCAAAACTAAAGGCAGGAAGAGCTAATCACGGATTTCGCGGATTACACCGAAAAAAAGAAGAGATTTTGAAACGCTGATTACGCGGATTGTTAAGAGAAGACCCAAATCACGGATTGCGAGGATTGGGAAAAAAGTATACGAGTTTATTGTGTGCAGAGATTGAAAATAGGTGACTGTCCCCTATTATTCCTATTATTCAATCTTACTTCTCGATTTTTTCTGCTACTGCCTTATAGACTTTTTGCATAGCTGTAGCCGTAGCAGGTGGCAGAGCATAAAGATCACCACTCGGTTTCCAGTTGCTGCGGTGCTTTTTCCACCAGAGCTTCCACTTTTCAACAGACCAATCACTTGGGATATCATCATATCCTTTTACCGCTTTCTCAAGAAGTGCCCTGTATCTTTGGCAAGAGGCATCTTGCTTGTTCGGATCACAAGGCCGCTCACCAGTTGCTAGCTCTATTAAAAGCTCCATCCCTCGTTGATCACCATTAGAAATTGCTGCTATTACCAATGGATAATAATATCTCGCGTCTAACTTGTTGGGATAACTCAAAACCCCGAAAAGCTTGTCAATTAACTTGGAGCTTCCCATCGAACCTATAGCATTTATTGCCAGTATACATTGCTCGGGAGTCCCATTTTTGACTACGTCCAACAATACCGTCGCTGCTGGTTCTCCATATGATGCAATCTCCATTGGCAAAAATTCTCGTACTTTTGTATCACCCGCATTCATATTAATTATTCTCTTGTAGAGAGCCGCGTTAGCAACATTTTCTTTTTTCCTGCAAAGAAGCCGGTAATAACTAATCGCCACTGCTTTATTTTCACTATTAGCAATATGCTCAGCTAGTTGCTGGTCAGTAGCTTTGATTAACTGCTTTCCTTCCCCTTCCATATATCCCCTGTAACACTGCTCAATCAGAGCCGGGGGAGCAATGCCAGAACCCTGACCCGAAAAAAACTGCTCTACTTCCGACTTGGTGCTCACTGCCTCGGTCATCTCTTGCTTTGAAGTAGTTTTTTCCTTATCACATAGCTTCCTTTTCCATGTACCCTTTTGATATTCTAACAGCCCTTCACACGGCGTAGCGATGAAGACCTTGTTATCATTGCTGACCAGGATATCGCTTATAAGCCAAGAGTTATCACCACCCTTGAACGAAGGGAACTTAGGCCGAGGCAGTTTATTCCATTTGCCTTTCTCATAACATAAAATACTCCCTCCCGAAACTGCAAATGCCTGTCCCTTTGGACCGATCACTGCCGCCGTTGGACTGAAACCGACCTGGCTGAAGTTAGTGCCATCAAAACACCAAAACTTTCCTTGGGAGACCATATCAACTTCCTCGTATGCAGTAAACCAAAGCTTATTGTCCGATGTCTCTAATACAACTTCCTCACGATCGAGAGGCAATCCGTAGTTACCCCACACCCGAAAATTCAATGTCTCCTGGGGTCGTATGACTTCCCATTTGTTTGCGCTGTGCCTAGCCAACACGCCGTCGCCAAAAGCCCAGATGATTCCGCCGGTACCAAGACGCAACTGATTGTACCCTATGTCTTCCAGTACCCGTGTCCAGCTATTTGCCTGATATAGATAAATACCAAACAAATCGCATGCCCACAAGTTGCCTTGGGCATCAGCCAGAACATCGTCAATAATATAATGAGCATTGGGATCGTCGCCGGATGACCTTTTAAATCCAATTCCTTCGTCTCTCTTCCAAGCTGTGCCGTCGTAGCAATGCAAGTCCCGATATATTATGTAAGATTTATCCCATTCTTCCTTCAGCCACCATATTCGCCCGGCTTTATCCACATCAACTACTTTACTCAGCGTTGCTCGGAGCGGCGAATGGTAGATCGCTTCAAGGGCGTCTTGGACGAATGGGTATATGGTTTTACGATCACCCTGTATAACCATTACTCCCGTAACCATATCTACCCACACATTGCCTGGCGAAAGGACGACTATCTTCTCAACAGAATTACGCATCCATTTTTCAGCAAACTCCTTTTGCTTTTTTTTATCACGCCACCACTCATCAGTCGGATTCTTTGCACCGAAATTTACTGCGTATTCCATACCCCAGTCATCATCGACTTTGAAGAGTTCCCAGACATCGTCCCGCGGGGTATATCTCAGCGCCCCGGCCGAAGTTCCTACCCAAATACAATTTCCATCCTGTGCAAGGCAAAAACAACATTTGGAACTTGGAAGTTTATAAGTACCGTGCTCTACCCACTCTTGCAGCCATGTATTTCCGAACCGCGAAAAGTCTGTTGGCGCAAGGTGATCTTGTAGAAAGCCGCTCGCTTTTGTAAGGCTAACCGCCACACCTAAAATAAGCCCTACCGTCAAATTGATTTTCATCTTATGCCTTTCCCTTTTCATGTTTTGCCG
Organism: Planctomycetes bacterium GWF2_50_10; assembly: GCA_001824635.1. Lineage (GTDB taxonomy): Bacteria > Planctomycetota > Phycisphaerae > Sedimentisphaerales > GWF2-50-10 > GWF2-50-10. The sequence continues at coordinate 6,763 of MHYB01000053.1, read as the reverse complement.
CTGTCACTGTGCGTCATCAAGAGTTCACTGCGTTGCCTTAAAACAAAGACTTCTTCTTATGTTAGTGTGGAGGCATTAATCCAAAAGCTCGGTATTCCTATGTAGTTGCCAAAGAAAAGATTGTCCTCTATCTTTGCCAGCGGCTTCCTTTTTAATATTTAATCTTCCCCATAAGATCAGATTTCCATCCTTGTCATATTGTTGAAAACAATAATAAAACATATTAAATGTATCATCACTTGTAGGCCAGAACTGAACAGTGCCGACCTTGTTATCAAATACTAGTATATTATTCGGGAAAGTCCTTACGTGACTATCGCCTTTTGTATCCATCCAATCAAGTATAGGCTGGGTTTGATTTGAGAATCCTTGCATATTTAATGGCCAGTATCGGATCTTCAAGTTGAACAAGTTTCTTCTTGTCAAATGTAAATACCAGCATCCACAAGTCTCTTTCCTTTGTACCCATCAACTCTAGTCGTGCAGTATTATAGGCCTTTAATGCGTCCGATTTGCTAAAATTTGCACTTTCTAGAATTTCGAGAATATTCGTTTTAAAATCTTCAGTTTCCTCAATAACAGAGTTTCTCAATACATGATCAAACCAATAAGTTATAATATAATCTCCACAGTCATTACCCCCCGAGGCCAATATAGCATTACAATCTGCTAATGCAAGTTGTCGTACATTGCTTGGTAAGTCTAAATTTCGTAAATTCTGACAAGCTAGACGCAATTTAATAAACAAAATATTTGGCACATTTGCGTCTGGTTCATATTCCCGAAATTCAACAGAACCAATAGAACCATATGCCAAATTTTCAGCCTGCTCATGATATTTGTGCAAAACTTTTTGCCCCAATGTTTCCGCTATAGCAACTTGGGTAAATGGAAGAATAAGGATAAGCCCAGCAAAACTAAAGAAATTTATTTTCATATTTCGATTCTCCTGTTTCCAGCTGTCTCAGATAATATATTGTAGTAATAAAAGCAAGGATTTTAAAGGTACATTTTTGTCGTATTATCCTATTTTGCCAAAAAAATGCGACTGTCCCTCATTAGATGGTTTGCGGGGATTGAAAATAGGTGACTGTTCCCTATAAGGTTCCCTATAAGGTTAAAAAATAAAAGATGTGGAGTCGCTGCGCGACGCTTTTTTATACTGGATCCGGAGCCTGCGCTGGGATGACAAGCCATTTTTAAGTTTTGAGTTGTGGGATTCAGTTATGCGGGTCGGGGGTGAAGGAGTCTCGCCAGTGGCCGATGCCGTCCCAGCAGGTGGAGATATATCGGGCGGTGGTGCCGTTGATGCCGCGGGTCCTGGCGGCTTGTACGGCCATTTCGTGGACGGCCTGCATACATTCAAGGCCGCCGCGTTTGAAGGCTTCGAGTCCTATTTCCACGGCTTTTGCGGGCATGGAGCGTCTTTGTCTTTTTGCACTATAGGCCAGCTGCGCTAGAGAGAGGGCGTCATCAGCAAAAGTGTTATTCCAGATGCGGCGGTTTTCGAGTTCCTGCTTTTCGATAAGTTCGAGCATCTGGTCGCGCTGTTTCTGCTGCTGGAGGCGGAGGTCCTTGGCAGCGGCAAGCCTTGCAAGGCGACGAGCGCGGCTGGACGGAAGGAAAGATTCGGCCATAACAATCAGAGGGTCTATGATGACCCAGAAGCTGAAGGTTGCGCCGATGGTTCCCATTGAAATTGTTCCGGCAGCCTGGGCGGGTGATTCAATTCCGACTTTGCAGAGCAATCCTGCGGCAGCGCCCAAAAATGGCACGAGAGAATAAAGAGTCATATACTGGACAGAACTTGTGAGGGGGTGTTCTATCGCGCAGGTTTGATTTCGGCTGCTGCCGTGAAAGATAGCAAAGAGATATGCGCTGACGAGCACAAAGCCTGATGCGGCGGAGTAACCCGAAAGTGAAAAGATTAGCCACCAATTCACACCGGCCTGGCGAAGTGCCAGGACGGCGACATACGCGGCAGCGAGCAGGAAGAAAGCCGTTGCCGATGCGTGCAGCAGTTTCATTCTTCTTTGCTTAGTCAATAGAAGTCCTTTCAAGATGCTGGAGCAGTTTAGATTATCTGCTCCAGGCAAGAACCCATTATATATTATCTGTAGCCCTGGCCGTCAACAATATATGCTGTTGAAAATGCCCGTCCGATGGGCCTGACGAATTCTTCGATCTTCATCGCGATCGATGCCAATATCGTCGGCGGTATGTAAATGACATCGCCTTCCTGGAGTAATACATTCATGCTAGTATTACCCTGGGCGGCTATCTGCTGCCACTTGAGTTCGAATATTTTAGGAGCAGTGTAGAGCGG
>MHYB01000053.1:0-4420 GCA_001824635.1 Planctomycetes bacterium GWF2_50_10 | reverse complement strand
TGATGAGTATTCGCGATTTCCATGCAAGGGCGGTTGGGTATGCATCGGCGATGGCGCGGAGCACGGTATCGCGGCCGGTGTATGGTTTTGGGCCTGGCCGCTGGACTTCGCCCAGAACGTAATACACAGCACTGTTGAATACGGCTATGCGTACATCGACGGGATAGTCGCCCGCAAGAGCATAGAGTTTGGAAACTTTTTCACGAATAGTATCGGCGACGGCCAAAGGAGTTTTGCCGGCCACGTCAAATTCGCCGACATTCGGGAATGATATTTTTCCGTCGGGCCTGACGGTCTGCTGCTGCAGGTTGAGTTCGGGTATTGTAGGGCTTATGATCTGGATGGCGTCGGGCGGTTGGATTAGATAGTTCTTTGCGGTTACTTCCACCTTGCCGGGCATTTTGAACGCGGCAAGATCATAAGGATAGGACTTGCATCCGGAAATGACAACGGCGGCGGTGAGAATTAAAATCCATTTTGCAACTTTCACGACCTCTCCTTTCGAATTATGTTTTAAAGGCTTTCCATAGAGCGTTTTAAATTTTTCTGTTCGTCTCCTGGCTCCTGCAAATTCGCAATACCGCGTCCGTCTGCTTCGGAAATAATGATATTGCCTGCATCGACGTCCTTGTCTTGCGAATTTTCGCTACGCCCTGAGCCGAACACAAAAACTTAAAAAGCTCTAAAATGAACAGCGAACCCCAAAGAAAATCGCCGAGAGATTACATAAAGAAAAACGCTGATTCCCCCAGCAGTTTAGGATTTAAAATCTAAACCGAAGGAAATACTATGGGTGAGGGTGGAATTTGTCAAGGGATTTTTTTTGGAGGTCAGTCATAGGGCACAATTCACAGGTCACAAGAAGGAAAAAAGGCAACAGGCAAGGGGCAAGAGTAATAAGCAAGGTTTAGGGGGTAGACTTAAAGGTGTAATCCACGTGCCAGTTCTTTGAGCCGGTGAGGGAGACTTTGCCTGTGGCGGAGTGGCTGGAGTCAAGGAGGCCATTTATGTAGAGAGTGCCTTTGTTTAGGATTTTTTCGCCTGATTCGAGGTTTGTTACATGCTGGTCGTAGGTGCCGCGGGCGATGAAAACCAGTTTTGATCTGTCGGGCTTTCCATCGGGAGTGTTGGCGAGGGCAGTTGGGTCGGTGTTTCCTGTGACGGAGGCAGTGATATTATAAGCTGCGTGGGTGTAGCTGTATTTGCAAGTCCAGGTTCCGGTGAGGAAGCCGTTTGGGTCAAAGTGCAGCGTGAGTGTGCCGCGGGGGTCGGCTGAACTGCTGACGAGGGCCTGGACGGTAAGGGGCTGGGTTATTTTTACAGTGGATTTAGGGGCGGCTGTGGTCAGCGTGGCTTTGGCGTTTGGGTCTTTGAGGCTTGATTCGCGTGCCCAGGGCTGGTCTTCGGGTTTTTCATGTGATCTTGGGCCGGGGCCGCCGAGGGAGGCGAACTGGAGGTAATAAATTATGAAACCGATAGCGACGACTATCAACAATCCCAATATCGCGACGAAACCTGAACGGTTATTTTTCATAGGTAACCCTTAAATCAAAGCACTAATTCCGAATTCCGAAACAAATTAAAATTCTAAACTCAAATAACCGAAACAAGACAGAACTAACGTTAGCCAAATTTGGACAGGAATCTTGTACCATTACCATAGTTTTAGAATTATTTTTGCAAGCTGTAAAGAGAAAAACCGTGTCCCAGCGGGATGGGAGACAGTTTGCGAAGCGGGGGCGGGATGGGTAAGTCGCAGTTCCATATTATGCAGTCAACGCGGTGTGCTTTTAATGCGTCGAGTTCGTCGGCGGTGAGATTCTCTGTTATACCGCGGAATTTGCGATCTCCCAGCGGCATCGATAGGCAGCCGAGTATTTCGCTTTTCCATCGGCCGGGGCAGTATTCATGTTGCATGGGACTTAGGGCGATCGATCTGAAGGAGCCTGCGGAGTCGAGCTTGCGGACGACTGAGGCAAGGGGCAATTCGCTGGTAAAGGGGGCGGATGGATCGAGCAGGGGGTCGGGTTTGAATTTGCATGGCTGGAGGTGAAAGCAGGTGAGGGCTTCTATGAGGGCTATAACTGAAATCAATAAAATGGCGGGGAAAATGTTTTTTGATATTCGTGAAAGTGCAAGGGTAAGGGCGGGCAGGCCCAGTGCGTAAAGCCAAAGGGTATAGCGGGGCCACCAGTGCATGGGGGCGGCGATAAAGGCAAGGAGCACGATAGCGAACAAGATAAGATATGAGTTTGAGACGAACTTTCGGAAGGTTAGTGCAATGCAGGCAATAGTCGCGGGCACGCAGGCGAGGGGCCAGATGAAGCCGAGGCCGCCGAAGCGGGAGTCTTCCTGGCGGATGGTTTCGGGCCAGGCGGGGAAGAATTGGAGCCATGTGGCGGCGGTTTTTAGAATGTCGGGCCAGTTCCGCATGAAAGCGGGCGTATTGGCGGTTGTGTTTATAACTTTGTCGATCGATTCGCCATCAAAAAGGGCTATGCCCATGAGGTTTATGCCGACCGGGTAGAGGGGTGATGCGCCGTAATAATAATTGCGGAGGTACCAGTAGCCGGCGACGGCGATGATCGCGATGGCGGCAAAAAGTGAGCCTGCGATGAGGGACGTTACCGGTGATTTTTTGAGCAGCAGGATTAAAAATATAACGGCAAAGGTTATTAGAACAATCGCGATGCCGGTGGGTTTTATAGCTATGGTTAGGCCGGCGGCGAGGCCCAGTAAAAGCCAAAGGCGTAAAGCTGAAGGTTTGTTATGGAAATGGATCAGGGTCATGGACACGGCGATAAAAGCAATAACTGCGGAGGCAAATGCTGAATCGATATAGGTTGTGAAGGCCTGGGCGATGTTGACGGGGACAAAAATGAACAGGCTTGCGGTAAAGATCGCAAGGGGCGGGGCTGAGCCTAGCAACATGGCGATGGCTATGATAGCTGTTGCGGCGAGGGGTAAAAAAATCAGGTTGAATGTGTTGGTTAATTTGCTGTTATCGGCGGCTGTTGTGATTAGAAAGCTGATAACTTCGGCGGCTTTGGGGTAGCCGTTGGTAAACTTGGCGCAGGGCAGCTGGTCGTCTATCCAATGAATATAGCCCGTTTGCGACCAGGCGGAGATGGCGGGGATGTGGTATGTGTTGCCGTCGCAGGTCATGTCGGGGCAGATGTATGCTGCGGTGAAAAGCGTGCCGAAAAATAATATTGCAAGGCCGGCGGTTATCCAGATCGTGTAACGCGCAGGGACAGGCAATGCCAAGTGTGTTTCGGGCAGATCAGTTATAAGATCTCGCGTGAAAATGAAGGCGGCCAAAATGGAAATGGCTAATAAGCCTATGGCGGTGTATTGCGTAATTGCGATCTTTGCCAGCGATAGGGCAATGGCTGATATTTGTGCGCATGCGAAAAAGACTATCAAGCCTGCAAGGAGCCTGAAGAAGGTTTGGAAATTTAATTTATTGTCATCTATCATAATTACCCGCTGACAAATATAATTGGGGTCATACAATGTTGCAAATGGAATAGTTATGGGTGAGAAGCAGGACATTTCGACAGACCCGGTGTGCGGGATGGTGGCTGGGCCGGATAAAAGTGCCGGGCAGTATGAGTACAAGGGCAGGGTTTACTACTTTTGCAGCGGGCATTGCCTGCAAAAATTCCGGTCTGATCCGAAGAGGTTTCTTGAGCAAAAGCAGGTGCCGGTGATAGAGGGTGTGATATATACATGCCCGATGGACCCGCAGATACGCACGGATAAGCCGGGGGCGTGTCCTATATGCGGGATGACACTTGAGCCGGAGATGCCGACGGTTGAAGAGGAGGCAAGCGAGGAACTGATCGATATGTCAAGGCGGTTCTGGATAAGCGTTTTTCTATCTGTGCCGCTTGTGGTGATAGCGATGGGAAGGCATTTTTGGCCGGGGTTCTTTGGGCGTTTTGCGGATTCCCATGTTTACAACTGGATAGAGTTTGCGCTTGCAAGCCCGGTGGTACTGTGGTGCGGGTGGCCGTTTTTTGTGCGGGCATACCGGTCGCTGCTGGGGTTTCATTTCAATATGTTCACTCTGATCTCGGTGGGGGTGGGGGCTGCGTATTTTTATAGTGCGGCGGCGGTAATTTTTCCGTGGGTGTTTCCGGATGGGTTTCGGGATGCGCATGGGCAGGTGGCGGTGTATTTTGAACCGGCGGCGTTTATAACGGCACTGGTGCTTATGGGGCAGGTGCTTGAACTGCGTGCAAGAAGGCTGACGACATCAGCGATAAAAAAACTGCTTTCGCTGGTGCCGAAATTGGCCAGGAAGATAAACGCGGATGGGAGTGAGGCGGATGTTGAACTGGCGGCTGTGGAGGTGGGGGACAGGCTGCGGGTTAGGCCGGGTGAGAAGGTGCCGGTTGACGGGGTTGTGATAGAG
>MHYB01000052.1:19470-26064 GCA_001824635.1 Planctomycetes bacterium GWF2_50_10 | reverse complement strand
CCGACGAGCGGCAATACGGGTATTGCGCTTGCGTTTGTGGCGGCGGCGAGAGGTTATAAACTGATACTTACGATGCCTGATACGATGAGCGTCGAAAGGAGGGCGCTGCTGAAAATTTTTGGGGCCGAGGTGGTGCTGACGCCGGGGGCAGAAGGTATGACCGGGGCGGTGAAGAAAGCTGAAGAGATCGCGGCGAATACGCCGGGCGCATTTTTACCGCAGCAGTTCAAGAACAAGGCTAACGTGGAGATACATCAGAAGACGACCGCAGAGGAGATATGGCAGGATACGGACGGGAAGGTCGATTATCTTGTTGCGGGAGTAGGTACGGGCGGGACTTTGACGGGTATCGCAAGCGTGCTCAAGAAGCGAAAGCCCCAGTTCAAGGTGATAGCTGTGGAGCCTGCCGGTTCGCCGGTGCTTGCAGGCGGCAAGGCTGGACAGCATAAGATACAAGGGATCGGTGCGGGGTTTGTGCCGGAGATACTGGATCGAGAGCTTATCGATGAAATTGTGGAAGTCAAAGATGACGAAGCAGGGAAGTTTGCGAGGCGAATGGCACGGGAAGAGGGAATACTTGTGGGTATTTCCAGCGGTGCGGCGATTGCGGCGGCGCTGAAGATCTCGCATAAACCCGAGGCGAAAGGCAAGCTAATAGTTGTAATAATCCCAAGCTGCGGGGAGAGGTATCTTTCGACGTGGTTGTTCGAAGAATTCAGGAGTTAGCGGTGGAAACACATTTAAGAAGTATATTGAAGGCGGTTAGCTATCGTGTTGTCGGGACGGCAGTAACTTTCGTCGTAGCGCTTATTCTGACTAAGAAGATCGAACTTGCTCTGACGATAGGGCTTTTCGATACATGCCTGAAGATAGGGGCGTTTTATTTTCATGAGAGATTATGGCACAAGATCAAAATCGGAAAGATAGAGCCGGTTGAGTATGAAATCTAATTATGATATTGAGCAGCTAAAGACTCGCACAGCAGGGCTTAGTGCAAGGGAATTGCTTGAGGCGATCGCGGGTGAATTTGGAGAGCGGATAGCGCTGGCGACGAGCTTTGGGGCAGAGGACCAGGTGCTCACGCATATGCTTTGCGGATTGGGCTGGCGTGGGGGGATATTTACGCTGGATACCGGGCGGCTGCACCAGGAAACATATAATTTAATGGCGCAGACGCGCGAACACTACGGGATCAGGATCGAAGTTCTGGTGCCTGATACGAAGAGCCTTGAGGAATTCGTGAGCGAATATGGGCCCAATATGTTTTATGATAGCGTTGAATTGCGGAAGAAATGCTGCGGGATACGCAAGGTCGAGCCGTTGAGGCGGAAATTGAACTCTCTTGATGCGTGGATATGCGGGCTTCGGCGGGAGCAGGCGGTTTCGCGGGCTAGTTTGGATCGCATTGAGTGGGATGAGGCTAACGGGCTGATCAAGATAAATCCGCTGGCGGACTGGACTGGCGAGATGGTTTGGAAATTTATTCGCGATAATCATGTGCCATATAATGTGCTGCATGACAGGGGTTATCCCAGTATAGGATGCTCGCCCTGCACGCGTGCGCTGAAGGACGGCGAAGATATTCGCGGCGGGCGGTGGTGGTGGGAACATCCTCAAACGAAGGAATGCGGACTTCATCCGGCATAGCCGGAAATCCGAAGCGCGAAGCTCGAAATCCGAAGCAAATTCCAAATAGCAAGCATCAAATTTCAAACAAATTCGAAACAAAAAAAGAAAAAAATCGAAACGAAGATGAAAAAGGTTTTATAAATGGATCATCTTGAGACGTTAGAATCGCAGAGTGTTTTTATATTGCGGGAGGCGTATCGGCAGTTTAAGCAGCTTGTGATGCTGTGGTCTATCGGCAAGGACAGCACGGTTTTGCTTTGGCTGGCGAGGAAGGCTTTTTTCGGGCATGCGCCGATACCTCTGATGCATATCGATACATGTTTTAAAGTGCCGGAGATGATCACATATCGTGATGAGCTGGCCAGACAATGGAAGCTTAATATGATCGTTGGTAAAAATACGGCGGCGCTGGAATCAAAGCAGACGTTTCCGGATGGAAATAGTACACGGCTTGAATGCTGCGCGTCACTTAAGAGCGAGGCCTTAAAAAAGACGCTTTCGGGTGAGTGGCCGAGGTGGATTCTGGATCATACGACGGGTGAGTATGTTCGGCGCGTGGGGGGTGAGGCTTTTACGGGCGTGATCGTCGGGGCGCGTGCGGATGAGGAAGGAAGCCGGAGCAAGGAACGGTATTTTTCCGCTCGCGATAAGCAAAGCGACTGGGATGTGGGCGATCAGCCGCCGGAGCTTTGGAACCAGTTCAAGACGGATTTTGCGCCAGGTACGCATGTGCGTATACATCCGCTGTTGGACTGGACGGAACTGAACATCTGGGAATACATCGAGCGGGAAAATATACCGGTAACGGATCTGTATTTTGATCGCGGCCAAGGGATTCGGTATCGCTCGCTTGGGTGCTGGCCTTGCACGAAGCCTGTGGAATCTACCGCCAGGAATGTGCAAGAAATAATCGAGGAACTGCGGAGCGGCAAATTTGCCAATATCGCCGAACGCAGCGGGCGAGAGCAGGATAAGGAAGATGGTAACGGGCTTGAGACACTGAGACGGCGCGGGTACATGTAAATGATTATTGATTAATGATTATTGATTATTTGCTGGTGTGATAAAGCTGGTGTGCAGTTGGGTTTGAGAGAAAAAAATGCAGGGAACAGAACTAAAAAAAGAGGTTGTGGCGTCATCAGGGAGTCGTGCTAAGCGCGACCAGATGAATATTGTTATAATAGGGCATGTCGATCACGGCAAGAGTACTGTTGTGGGGCGGCTGCTGGCGGATACGGGGTCGCTGCCGCAGGGCAAGCTGGCGCAGGTAAAGGCACAGTGCGAGAGAAACGCCAGGCCTTTTGAATACGCGTTTCTGCTTGATGCGCTGCAGGATGAACAGGCACAGGGTATTACGATCGATTCAGCGAGGTGCTTTTTCAAGTCGGCCAGTCGTGAGTATATTATTATCGATGCGCCGGGCCATATTGAATTTTTGAAGAATATGATAAGCGGTGCGGCGCGTGCAGAGGCTGCGCTGCTGGTGATCGATGCGAAGGAAGGGGTGCGGGAGAATTCACGGCGGCACGGGTACCTGCTTGGAATGCTTGGTATAAAACAGGTAGCTGTGTGCGTAAATAAACTCGACCTGGTTGGGTATGATAAAGGTGTGTTCGACGCTATAGTTGAAGAATATTCGCAGTTTTTGGCGAAAACCGGCATGGTGCCAAAAGCATTTATACCGATCAGTGCCCGCTACGGTGATAATATGATAAGGCTTTCCGAAAATATGGGCTGGTATAACGGGGTAACTGTGCTTGGTACTCTTGACGGGTTTACGAAAGAGCTTTCGTTGCGTGATAAGGTGTTTCGCATGCCGGTGCAGGATGTTTACAAGTTCACGGCGCAGGGCGATGATCGGCGCATAATAGCAGGGCGGATCGAGACAGGGGCGGTGTCGGTGGGCGAAGAGGTGGTGTTTTATCCGTCGGGGAAAAGTTCTCGTATCGCGAGTATTGAGGAATTCAACGTGCCTGTGAAGCAATCTGCTTTTGCGGGCAAGAGCATCGGCGTTACGCTTGAGACGCAGATATATGTTGTGCCTGGTGAACTAATGGCCAAGTCGGGTCAGGCAGGGCCAAAAACAGGCACGCAGCTTCGGGCGAATATTTTCTGGCTTGGCAAACATCCGCTTTTGGGGCACAAGCGATATAAGATGAAGCTCGCCGGTGCGCAGGTGCCGGTATGGTTAAAGAGCATAGAGACTGTGCTGGACGCATCAGAACTGACGACGGAGAGTAATCGCCAACAGATTGAAAGGCACGAGGTCGCCCAGTGCGTTTTTGAAACGCTAAAGCCCGTGGCGTTCGACCTGGCGCCGGATATTGCACAGACGGGTCGATTTGTGCTGATAGATAATTACGAGATCGCCGGCGGCGGCATAATAACCGATCAGATTGAAACAAAGACAAGTATGATAGCTGAGCATGTCACTCGCCGAAGCGAGCAGTGGCAGCGGTCGAACATATCGGCCCCGCAGCGGGCGGCAAGGTACGGCCAACGGGCCGCGATGGTGCTTATCACCGGCGACGCCGGCACAGGCAAGGCCCAGCTTGCAAAAGCACTGGAAACTGATCTGTTCGCAGGCTCAAGAGCGGTTTATTACCTTGGTCTTTCAAACAGCTTACTTGGCGTGGATTCTGATATCGATCATCTCGGTGAGCGTGATGAATATTTGCGTCGGCTCGGTGAGATCGCACATCTATTTACTGATGCCGGGATCGTGCTTATAACCACGGCCAGCGATTTAGATGATCATGAACTTGAAATGCTTGCAATGCTCAATAAGCCCGGCGATACTGTTGTGGTTAATATCGGGCCGCGGAGGTTTAATAGCCGTGAGCCGGACCTGCAGATCAATGATATCGGGTCGCGCGAAGATGTGATAATCAAGATCAAGGAAATGCTCAGTGAGCAGAAGTATTTACCGGAATATAACTTATGACGACTTCAAACAGCCGGCTTTACGGCGTGTATGCTCAAAAGCAAGAGGGTTTCTTTATGCAGCGGGTAAGAGTGCCGGGCGGAAGGATTGGGGCAAGTCATCTGCGGGCGCTGGCTCAAATTGCTATGCGATTTACGCCAGATACCGGGCTGCATCTTACGACGCGACAGGATATCGAACTGCATGATGTTCGAGAGGCGGATATTTTGGCGGTGCAAACGCAGCTGCATAAGGCAGGGCTTAGCTTTATAGGCGCAGGCGGTGATTCGCTCCGCAATATAACTGTGTGCGGGCAGTGCGAGAAATGCGGTGGCGAAGATGTGTACTCGATTGCGGTAAAAGTTGAAGAAACCTTAAGTAAACTGGCGTTTATAAGGGAGCTGCCGCGGAAATTCAAGATCAGTTTTTCCGGGTGCCTGCGGGCGTGCGCTAGGCCTTTTATCAATGATCTTGGGTTTGTGGCGCGGGGCGATGGGAGTTTTGATGTTATAGGCGCGGGGTCGCTTGGGGCAAGGCCATCGGCGGGCATCAAGTTATTTTCGGCATTGCCGGCGGGGCATATAGAGGCGTTATGCACAGCGGCTGTGGAGATGTTTGCGGAAATGGGAGACAGGACTAATCGCCGGGCGGCGAGATTGCGCCATGTACGGCAGCGGATTGGAGATGAGCAGTTTGCAGCCGAACTGCGATCCAGATTTGAATCGGTTCTGAAGCGGCAGGTTTGGCCGGAAATCGGCAGGGCATGCGGAGCGGGCAAGAATCGGCGCGTGGGCGTTCTTAATTTGCCCAGCGGCAATATACCTTGCCAGGACGCGATAGCTCTTGCGGATGCGGCGGAGTTTGCAGGGGCGACTATCTATATACACCTCGATCATGGTTTTGAGCTTTATGGTGAAAGGGCGGTTGAACTGGGGTATTTATCGAAATATTCGAGTATGCCGCGTATTGTAGCGTGCCCGGGGTCGGCGAGTTGTCCAAACGCGATCACGGACAGCACGGGTATGGGGGATTTGCTACGGTCTGAGTTGCATGGCGTGAATACGGGCAATAAGACGATGCGGATATCTGGGTGTCCCAATGATTGCGCGCAGTGCGCCGCTAGCGGCATCGGTTTGATAGGTTTGGTTAGAACCATAGACGGGGTGCGAACTCAGTGCTATCGTGTTATGACGGGGGGAGAGGAAGGCACGACTTCGCAGATGGCAAAGGAAGGGGTTATTTTGCCTGCCGGGCAAGTGGGGCAATTCGTTAAGGAACATTCATTCGGTCCTGGCGAATGAGGGCGAGTTTGAGGAAGATGGATGCGATGAGAATGAAGACGCCTATGGAGGCGAAGATGTTGGTGGGGGCGATTGTAAAATGGTTATAGACCCATAGTACCGGGCCTGAGATGAGCACTCCGGAAAAGCAGGTGAAGTTCGAGGCGGCGATGATCTGGCCTTTTTTGTCTGCGGCGGGGCGGACCTGTATGAAGGCGTCGAGGGGTACCATGTAAATTCCGCCACCGATTCCCATGAGTCCAAGGACGACGACGAGATATGAGTCGACGAGTAGTTTTGTGAGGAAGGGGTGGTCGGCTAAAACGGAGCTGAGGAAGGTATCGAGGCGTGGTGTGAAGCCTGTGGCGAGCATGCAAAACGCAAGCAGGATTGCGGCGGGGACGAGGACTTTGTACCAGCGGGGGCCTTTTGCGAGGCGAGCGGCGATTAGGCCGCCGGCGGCGATTCCCAGGAGCTGGGCGAGGATCAGGACGGAGGTGAGCGAGGGGCTAAGTTTAAACTGCATTATGCCGAGCTGGTTTATTACAAGGATATTCAGCATGCCGATAAAGTAAAATGCCGCCTGGGCGATTATCGCGATGCCGAGGAGGTAGTCGCGGCGGATAGTGGCGAGGGTTTTGAGTGTATCAATTGGGCCGGTGATGGGGAATTTGAGATCGGGGGAGACAGCGGCAAAGCGGGGGAGTTTGAAGCTTGTGAGAATAGCCAGGAGCATGAGAATGATAACAGCGATCGCGATGG
>MHYB01000052.1:1513-19353 GCA_001824635.1 Planctomycetes bacterium GWF2_50_10 | reverse complement strand
TGGTGACGAGTTCGGGGGCGAATATTGCGGGTATAGTTCCGTTGATTGCGGGGCTAAAGAGGGCGGACTGGATGCCTTCGACGGCGAGGACAATAAGGATGAGGGACCAGTTCATGGTCATGATGGCGAAAGCGGCGACTATCATGGCGGCAAGTTCGAGAATTTTGCACCAGATGACGACTGTGCGTTTTGCGAATCGGTCGGCGAAAAAACCGGCTGGGGCGGCGAAGAGCAGGAAAGGGAGATAAATGAGAACTGTGGCGTAGACCTGGAGCTGCTCGCGGCCGGCGGCGATGGCCAGGAGCATTACGGATTGTTTGAAGAAGTTATTGGTGAATACGCTGAGGAAATATGTGACGCAAAGGGCGGCAAAGCCGCGGGCGCGGGGCACGGGGGCGGTTTTTTCTGCGTTGTGCATGTGGGTGGTTATTCCTCTTCGACCTCGATGGAGTCGATGTAAAAATCGCTGGAGCCTGTGACGCGGTTGGGGGCTGAGCATATTGGGCATTTTGTTTTAAGCTCGGAGCCGGGGGTGAAATCTTCCTGGTGGGAGCAGGATGTGCAAATGATGGTAGCTGAGAGGGTTTTCATTTCGAGGGTAGCGGGGGCGGCGGGGGTATCTTTTTTTAGTTCTTCGAAATAGAAGTTGAGGCTTTCGAATTCGATTCCGGCGAATGGGCCTGCGATGAGGGAAATTTTGGTTACGCGCGAATCGGGGGCTGGGAGGGCTTTTAGGACCTGGTCGAGGATGGCCTGGGCTATTGAGGCTTCGTGCATTTTTTTTCAACTGTTACGAGTTTAAATTCCAAATAAATGTTCTAAATACCGCAAGGTCATATCTGGATCGTGTCTTCGTCGGGCACCTGGAAATTCGGGTCTGACTTTATTGGCTTGGGGAGATTGTTTGGTTCGCTGCGGTCTTCGGGCCAGCCAAGGGTCCAGGAGATGATATTGCTGACGCGCTTGGAATTGGGCTGCCATGAAAAAACATTGGTTGTATTTAGCAGTTTACTTATTGCTGGGGCGCTTATCTGGCGGCTGGTAGTATCGGCGGTGAAGGCTTTTGTTATCAGCCTGTCCTGTGAAAACGGCATGATTAAAATTACAAAGCAGATGAAGCCCCAACTGACATATCCTGTTAGAAATCCCAAGCCTGATGCGCCGAGGTTCTCAAAGATGCTGGGCAGGGTTATATTGAAAGCTCCCGTTAAATAGGTCATTGCGATGACTTCAAGTATCAGGAATATTAGAAAGGCAGTTGCGGCCACGCAGCAGGCGTAAATGTACCAGAAAGTTGGGTTGTTGACGTTGCCGAAGCCGCTTCCGAGCAGGTTAAATTTGCTTGAGAGCGTGGGAGTGAGCATTATTGCGATATAGATCGAAACGATGACGTTGAATGTGGTTGCCCACATGGCGTAAAAGCCACGACGGTAGCCAATAACGGCGCCGATGATCGCTAATGCCAGTCCCGCTAAGAACAATTTAAACTCCTGGAAAAATATAAAATATAAAAAATCAAAAATCAAAAATGTGGAGTCGCTGCGTGACGCCAATCATTTCTGGGTCCCCGCCTTCGCGGGGATGACAAATCGCTTTGAGCACTGGGTTTTCATGGTGGGCAAGAGTACTTGCCCACCCTACGGTTCTGTATTTTCTAAATGCCTGTTTCATTTGTGACTCGTATTACTTCGTCCATAGTTGTTATCCCGGCAAGGACTTTGCGAATGCCTTCTTTTCGCATGTTTGTCACGCCGCGTTTGGCGGCGGCTTCTTTGAAATCAACAACGGAGACCTTGCCTGTGGTAATGGTCTGCCTGAGATTGTCGTCCATTTCGAGAACATCGAAAATTCCGGTTCGGCCGAAAAAGCCGGTGTTGGAGCAATGCTGGCAACCATTAGGAACGCAAACAGTGGAAGGATCGAGATTGTTTTTGTAGAAGAACTCCCTGCGTTTGTCGCTTTGCTCCATTGGTGTTTTGCAGTTATCGCAGAGCACGCGAACGAGCCTTTGTGATACGATTGTTGAGACGGCTGCGCCTATGAGCATGGGTGTGACATTAAGGTCAAGGAGTCGAACGATGGCGGAAATGTTGCTGTTGCTGTGAATGGTGGCCAGGACGAGGTGGCCGGTCTGGGCGGCCTGGAGGCCGATGCCGGCGGTTTCATTGTCGCGAATTTCGCCTACGCAGATAACATCAGGGTCCTGCCGGAGCATGCTCCTGAGCGTTTTTGCAAAGGTGATATCCGCCTTGGGGTTGATCTCGATCTGGCTGGCGTTGGGGAGGATGTACTCTATCGGATCTTCGACAGTTATGACATTTCTCTGGAGGAAATCGATGCAGCTTAACATTCCGTAAAGCGTTGTGGTCTTTCCTGAACCTGTTGGGCCGCAGATCAGGATCATGCCGTTTGGTTTGGCAACGGCGATTTCAAGCTGCTTTGTCTGCCTTTCGTTTGCGCCGATATCGGTGAGGGTTTTCAAGCCGGTCTGCTGGTTAAGAATTCTTATTGCGAGTTTTTCGCCGTTGAGAACGCCTGCACTTGCGACACGGAAGGAAATATTGTACCCGTCTCGTTTTGCTGTAAACGCACCGTCCTGAGGACGGCGTTTTTCGGCGATATCCATGCCGGAAACGGCTTTGATACTGTTTACTATCGCAACACATTGTGATGCGGGCAGTTCATCGGCGAGCCGGAGCATTCCATCGACGCGGTACCTGATCGTATAATTTGCATTGTCCTTTGGGTCGATCAGGATATCGCTGGCGCGGCTGTCTATGGCGCTGACAACGAGCGTTTCGGTCGCATTGAGGGTGTTTCTGGCCTGCTGTTTATCTCCGCTTTGGCTGTAGAGGTCGGCAAGGCTTTTTCCGCTGGAATCGAGGAGAATTATTGAATCGCTGCTTCGTGAGCCGATGAATCCTATGCCTTTGAAACCAGCAGAAGCTGTGCCAATGAACCGTTTGAGTTTATCGATGAATTTGAGGTTGGGCATAGAAGCATTTATGCCGAAACTCTGGCGGTAGAGAAAAAATATGTAAAATATAGGGCCCAGGAAAAGCGAAAAGAGGTTAACTATTGCTTTATGGCGTTTTTCGACAAAATTGCCGAATTCGATAAGCTGGGCGAAATAAAGACAGGCATATACCCAGCCAATTAACAAGCCTAGCCTTATTGGGCTAAAGAGCAGCTCAGTGCTGGGCATTTGCTGAACAATGGTGCTTGCTGTATAAACAGACATACACAATCCTTATTACACAATGCAGTAAGCAAATTATATATCCGAGGCTGCCGAGTGGCAAAGGATATTTCAAGCAATTTTAACTTTGATTTGTCCCGATGTGGATTCCGGATAGAATTATTTTGTTAATGCGTATTTTGTATTTAGAATTCTGGCTTTGTGATACGAACATATATCTATATAGTTACGTTCTTGTAGTGTATTAGTTTAGAGGAATTATGAATAAATCGCTTTATCCTGGCATGAGTTTTCTTGCCATTTCCGCAGTTTCACTGCTGTTTTTTGCCGGCTGCACTGTAACAAACCATCCGCGGGCACGGCCGGGCAGTTATGCCAGTTCCACAATTAAGGTTAACTTTGTTGACGGAAAAGAGCTTGGAAACCACAATTTCGGATCATTTGTCGGTGAAAAAGACGGGATCGCCTATACCTGTAAAGGCGGTCATATCGACATAGCCCACCTGAGAATAGCGGCAGATAATGTATTTTACCTTTATAATAAGATCACAAAGCGTCTTGAAAACGGGGATACGGACTTCGATTTCAAGCTCAATACCGATAGTTCAACATTTAGTGTCCGTGTGTCATATCCGCCAGGATTTAAGAGCTGGTCTGAATCCAGACGTAAGAGGGTGATCGATGAAGTTGCTCTGGACGCATCACAGTATTGCACATGGCAAATGGTAAGCTGGCATGAAGTGCTGACGTGGTTCGGCCAGAAGGCATTTGTCGTTGTTCCCCAGTTCCAGTCGGCTTTTTCGTGGGAGGATTCATATTCCAACCTGCTGGGCACGATCTTAGGGGCAAAGGCTATAAGGCATCCTGACACCAACTTTAATGACGATATGACGGCAGTGCTTAGAGATGAACTCAAAACGCTGGGCTGCCAGCCCGCGAGCGTTGCGTATTATGCGTCGGAAAAAATGCGGGGCAAATGGTTTACTGGATCAGTGGATGTGCATATTCTGCTGCGGAATTTTGATCTTGGGCTGGATGACGGGTATGTATCGCCGTGCCTGGTTCCGGACATTTGCCCGTCGGCCAAACCAGTGCGATACCCGGTGCCCAGGATGGATATAGCCAAAAAATACGGCTTCAAGTTTGATTTACAAGTAACTGGGCATGGACTTGCCAATGAGCAGTGCCTTGATGCGATATACCCAAATGGCAATGACGGCCCTATAATCCCTGCCAAACACATGCCGATATTGATGAAATGTATCAAAGCAGAGGCAAAGGACATGGGCCTGACTGTTTTTCCGTGATCGTATATGGCCAGATTGGCTTAAACCCGCGGTATTGAATCGCGGGTTTTTTTATGCGCAGCAGGATTTCCCAGTAATACGCTATGATAAAAAATTAAATTACGGTTTTAATATGCGGGCAAAAAAATTATAATGAAATTGTGGAATTGCTAAAACTTTAATAATCCGGGTATGAACCTTTAAATGACAACGAACGTAGAACAACCAAGTGACGCTGATTTGCTGGCCCGTTACATAGCGGGCGAGGAGGCGGCGTTCACGGAGATCGTGGAACGTTACAAGAATGCGTTGTATGCGTTTTTGCGGCGTTTTTTAAATAGGCAGGACCTGGTGGAAGATGCATTTCAGGAAACTTTCTTACAGTTGTACTCAAGCAGGGAAAGTTTCGACGTGGATCGGCCTTTGCGGCCATGGCTGTTTACGATAGCGGCCAACAAGGCCCGCGACGCATTACGCAAGCAGCAGCGGCAGGCGACCACATCCATCGGGACCATGTCTGAACCGGACGAAGTTTCTATAGACGATGTGCTCAATACGTTGTCGTCGTATGATATAACTCCTTTGGATGAAATAAATAAGGATGAAACAGCTGCCAGGGTACGCGAAATTATTGCTTCGATGCCGGATAATCTTCGGGAGATCCTTATCCTGGCGTACTTTGACCAATTTTCTTACAAACAAATGGCTGATATGCTCGGTATTCCTATTGGGACTGTTAAAAGCCGGCTGCATACTGCCATTGTCAATTTTACAAAAAGATGGAAAAGCGGCAGCAGGGGGAATGTGAGAGCGTGATGAAGTCTTTAAAGCCTCAAGAAAAACAGTTGGTATTAGATTATTTCTTTGGTTTATCGGACGAGCAGGAAAAGCAATGGGCACAAGAACTGCTTGCACAGGATGGGCGTGCAGCAGTGATGCTTGCGGCATTGAAGGAGAGCCTTGGGCCGCTAAATAATTACGACGTAGAACAGTGTCCCGATCACCTGAGCCAACAAACACTCGAAAAACTCAAAACAGCCAAGCTCGCAAGTGAAGTAAGACTTAGCGAACTTTTGCGGCAGGAACAGAACAGGCCGGTAACAACGAGGCAAAGCTTCTGGCGTGGTTTTGTGGAAATGGCTGCTGCGGCGGCTATGATAGTCGCGGTTGCCGGTGTAACATTCCCAACACTTCAAAATGCCAGGTCAAAATACTGGCAGACTAAATGTGCGGCGCAGCTTGGCTCGGTAGCGAATGGGATAAATCAATATTCGGCGGATAACTGGGAAATGCCTACGGTGGCTACGACTGCCAATTCACCATGGTGGAAGATCGGCGATCAGGGCAGTGAAAATGTTTCAAATACGCGGCATCTTTGGCTGCTTGTAAAGCAGGGTTATACAGATCCTCAGGATTTTGTGTGTCCTGCAAGGACAGGGGGCAAGGCGCTGAAATTTGATACCGCAAAGGCCCAGGCCATGTCTGATTTTCCGGCCAGGAAGTATGTTACATACAGTTTCAGGGTGGTGTGCAACGTCAATCCTACGCAGATGCTGCGAAGCGAAAAGATATTGATATCCGATCTTAACCCGGTTTTTGAAAAGCTTCCTGAGGCTGGCAACGGCGAACTGAATCTCAAACTCTGCGATATGGCAAAATCGAGCAACAGCACTAATCACAGGGCGCGAGGGCAAAGTATATTGTGCGGCGACGGGTCTGTGAGATTTGTCAAAACTCGCAATGTTGGCCCATCGAATGACGATATTTTCACCATCAGAGGCACAGAAACATACAAGGGATGCGAGAGGCCCTGCAGCGAAGATGACGATTTCCTTGCACCGTGAAGATTAGCGTTTAGCGTACAGGGTTCAGGGGTGAAATAAAAACAAAACCCCCGATTGGCGTCGGGGGTTTTTCTCTAATCTCAAATCCTAATTTCTAATCTTTAAACGCTGAACCTTATATTTTGAAGCTGGAAATATCGACGCCCTTTTTCTTGAGTTCTTCAAGATAGACGTTGAGGCGGTCTGTCAAGGCTTTGACAGAGTCGGTGAGTTTTGAAACTTCTTCCTTGATTTTGCTGATATCTTCAGATGAGCCTTTGAGCATGGCAGAGGCGGCGTCCTTGATCTTGGCGCTTTGCTCCTTAAGCTGTATGGATTTTTCTTCGATGGCGGCCTTGTATTTTTCGGCAACGGCTTTTAGGTCATCGACACTCATTTTTTCGGCCTCGGCTTTGACTTGCTCCATTGGTTTGTTTTCGTCGGCCTTTTTCCCACATCCAGCAAGACCCATGGCCAGAAACAACGCGATAGAAACAGACAGAATTGACTTAACCATAATAAACCTCCCTAAAAAAATAAATATACAGATCACAAGGGGTAATATAGCGGGATTACGGGGTTTGTACAAGGCCGTAAAATATAAATGCAAAACGAGCTTTTTGGTGATATAGTACTGAAAATTACAGTAACACTTATAAATTGAGATAAGTGAGAGAGTTATGTTTACAGGGTTGATCGAAACTGTTGGTGTTGTGCGGTCGGTAAGGCGAGCCGGCGGCGGTATGGTTCTTGCGGTAGCCCCGGGTGCGCAGTGGGATCCGGCGGTCGGGGAGAGCATAAGCGTAAACGGTGTGTGCCTGACTGTTTCAAAGGTCGAAAGTTCGCTGGTGCATTTTGACGTTAGCCCGGAAACGGTGGAACGGACAACAATTTCGGGATTCGCGGCAGGGCAAAAGGTAAACCTGGAGCGGGCACTGGCGTCAGGCGGGCGATTTGGGGGCCATTTTGTGCTGGGGCATGTGGATGGGGTAGGCAAGCTTAAGAAAGTTACGCAAAGAGGCGAATTTTACGATGTGGTTTTCGAGACAGGCAGTGACCTGCTAAATGAAATGGTGGAAAAGGGTTCGGTGGCAATAGACGGCATAAGCCTGACGATCGCTTCTATGGATGAGGGGCAATTCCGTGTGGCTGTAATACCGGTTAGTTGGGCGAATACAAATCTTTTTGGCCTAAAGACGGGGCAGGCTGTGAATATTGAGACGGATATAATAGTAAAATCCATACGGAAGCAGATGCTTAATATGCTTGGCAAGGAAAGCAAGGCCAAAAATGGCGGGCTTACGATGGGGCAGCTGCTTCAAATGGGGATATGATGGACAAATTCAGCCATCACATTTACGACAACAAGATCGTTATTGGGGTGACCATGGGCGATCCGGCCGGGATCGGGCCGGAGATAGTCATTAAGGCACTATCCGACCCGCTGGTGAGGCGAGATGCGAAATTTATTATCTTCGGCATGAACGAGCAACTTGTCTATGCCGCAGACCAAAATGAGATCGAGCCGTTCTGGGGCAGGCATCAGCACGAAAAACTAAGCAGGGATTACCCGCATAACGTGATGGTGGCGGATTATGATGATTATTCTGTGCCGGCATATCTAAAAGGGCCAAGCAGGATGAGCGGTGAGGCGTCGGTACGGTTCTGCATTGATGCTATCGAGGCTGCAAAAGATGGGATAATCGATGGAATAGTAACTGCTCCGATAAGCAAGGTGAGCTGGAAAATGGCCGATGCACCATGGCCGGGGCATACGGAACTGCTTGGCGAAAAATGCAAAGCTCCCAGGCGTGCGATGATGTTCGTAGCTGGGCCGCTCAAGATAGCGCTTGCGACTATACATGACGCGCTGTTCGATGTGCGCAACAAGTTTACAATAGGCAGAGTATTCGAACCGATAGATCTGCTCAATGATGCGCTTAAAGAATTTTTCGGAATAGAAAAGCCTCACATCGGGGTGGCGGCGCTGAATCCGCACGCCGGTGAGGAAGGGCAGTTCGGTGATGAAGAGGCCAGGATCATTACGCCGGCGATAACGATGGCACAGCAGGGCGGGATAAATGTAACGGGGCCTTATCCGGCTGATACAATTTTCGTGCGGGCGATGAAGGGGGAGTTTGATGGTGTGGTCGCGATGTATCATGACCAGGCGATGATACCGGTGAAGCTGGTGGCGTGGGATGAGGCGGTTAATGTGACGATAGGGCTTAAAATAATCCGCACGTCTCCGGCGCATGGGACAGCATTTGATATCGCAGGCAAGGGAGTGGCTAATGCCGCGAGCATGAAAGAGGCTATAAAGCTAGCCGTTGACATGGCAAAGATACGCAAAGCCCAGCGGTCGAGATGGTACAGAAAATCAGGCGGTCAGTAGACCGGGGAAGATAATGCAGACAAAGGCACAAGTTGAAGAATTACTGGCTTCGGCCGGGACAAATCCGAAAAAGGCGTTGGGACAGAATTTCCTTATCGATCTTAATCTGATCACGCTGCTCGTGGAGCAGGCTGATATCCATTCGAATGATATTGTGATAGAAGTTGGCCCGGGAACGGGATCGCTCACCGAAGAAACCGCCAAGCTCGCGGGCCGGGTGATATGTGTGGAGCTTGACAAGACGCTGGCGAAAGTGGCGACGAAACAGCTTGCGGGGTTTGCAAACGTAAAAATGATCGTAGGCGATGCCCTTGAGAAAAAGAGCGAACTCAATCGTGAACTGGTTGAGGCAATAACTCAGGCCAGACAAGAACTGAATGGGCGGCTTTTGCTTGTCGCTAATTTGCCATATAATGCCGCGGCATCGATCATGCTTAATTTAATAATCGGGCCAGTTATCGCCGATGCGATGTATGTAACTGTGCAAAAGGAAGTTGGTCACAGAATGGTGGCTGTGCCTGGCTCGGGGGATTACGGCATACTTGGCATTTTCATGTCTGCGACCGGTCGTGCTCATGCTTTCAGAAAGCTGGGGCCAAGCGTCTTTTGGCCCAGGCCTGGGGTGGATTCGGCTATGGTGGAATTTGTTTATGATCCAGCCAAAGCGGGCCGTATATCTGATATGTCGCTGTTTCGCGAGGTTGTGGGATTATTCATGTCACACAGGCGCAAGATGCTCAAGGCTTGCGTAAAATTCGCTCAGGGACATTTGGAGAAGATACAAAACTGGGAAGCTATTTTTGCGGCAGCGATGATTGACGGCCATCTCAGACCTGAGCAGCTTGAAGCCGAGCAGTATATCGCGATAACCAATCTGGTGAAAGAAGAACTGACTAGTCTGTAGCCGACTGCGCAAAAAAAAGCGGGGCCCAGATGTCCATCACACCTGAGGCCCCTGAATCTACTGGGGGTAGAAACAACTTATTTATTTTTTAGCTGCAACTTTTTTGGCAGGCGCCTTGGCAACAGGTTTTTTGACAACGACAACAGGCTTCTTGACAACAGGCTTGTGCACAGTTACGTTCTGTTTGGCGGTGAAGATCGTTTTGCCGTCTTTCATTTGACCGGTCAGTTCCAGTTCATAAACGCCGGGCTTTGCAAGTTGGGATATCGAAGCTGTTGTGAACCTTGCCAGTCCTACGCGTGAATTCTTCGAGAAGTATGTCCAGTCAGGTTTGATTTTTCCGCCGATCCTCAAACTGGCTGTATTTACATCACTTACTTTGCATCCGGTAGGCAACTGCACATTCGCCATGATCCATTTTGTTTTCACGGCGGTGTTGATCACCCTGGGCATATAGTTGACCCTGGCTGTAACGAGTTCGGGCTGGACTTCTTCAACCACTACAGGAGGCGTAAGAAGATAGGCATGCGTAGCGCCCGCGGGCGTTCTGCCGTATCCGCAGATCTGGCCCTTGTCATTAATGTATGCGGCGTTAAGTTCCCAGCCGAGGTTGGGGTCTATAATCGTATTGAGGTCAATATTATTGCCGGAACCGTTAGGGTCATACCATGTGGCATGATATGTACCTGAGGCGGTGCGGGCATAGCCGACGATCTCGCCGGCAACGTTAATTGATGTTGCGTAACTGCGTGTGCCGCCTATGCCGCCAAGATCGATCGCGGTAACCGAGCCGTTGGCTGTAAAGAGCATAGCATGATGGTAATAGCCGGGCTGTGTGTTGCCGTAACCGACCATCTGGCCCTTGTCATTGATAGCGAGAACCGTTGTGAAATCACCGGTGAGCTGCGAGCCGATATCTACGTTGTTACCAGAGCCGATCAGGTCATAGATCATAGCTGTTTCTTCGCTGTTTCCGGCGATAATGCCGGCTTTATTCACGCAGCGTGCGACACTGAGGTAGCAGTCGGTCTTATCAAGGTCTATGTTCAGTCCTGAGCCTGTTGAATCAAACCTTGTTGCATGCCAGTTACTGTAGAAATACTCATCGGGTGTTGTCGCCGACCAGCCGACGATGACGCCGGTGTCGCTGATGGCCTGTGCTCCGCCGGTACCGCCGCCAAGTGAGCCAAGGGCGATGTTGTTGCCCTGGCCTGTGGCATCGAAGAATATGGCGCGTTCCGTGCCGTATTCATCGTAATCAAGGCCGACGATTTGGCCAATGTTGTTGATCGCATAGGCCCAGCTGTCGCCATTGCCGGCGGGCAGGGTGCCCAGGTCGATGTTCGCGACATTGCCGGTAGAATCGAATAGAACAGCGCGGCGCTGCCCGTCGATGTTATCGGCACGGCCGATGACCTGACCGTTATTGTTGATGGCATAGGCATACGAATTTTCGCCGCCAAGTGTCCCCAGGTCTGTAAAGGTATACTTGGGCAGGCCTAAGGCCGCCGAGGATGCCAGCGCAAAAATACATAATAAATAAAAAGTTTTCATAGAACCCCCAAGGCAAAAAAAGGAAAGTACAACTGATATCGCCAAACGGCGAGATGTCCGTTTTAAAGCGGAAGCAGCGGCAAATTGTGTATGTATAAGGTCATGGTATTATCCCCCAAACCAAGTGTTTCTGTAATTAAATTATAGCATCAGAAACGGCCCACGCCAAATTTTCGGCCGGATTATTCCCAAAAGCGTAAAAAAAGTGAGCATCTGTGCTATAAAAACATTAGAATCTGCGTTGCAATTGAGAATTTGAAAAGGATGAAATTTTGAGCGAGAATAAAAAAAATAAGCTGCCCTGGTATGCCTGCGGCTTGCATTTCGAATGTACCGGGTGCGGCAAGTGCTGCTCCGGGCCGGACGAGGGCTATATATGGGTAACGGCGCCTGAGATCGAAATGATAGCCAATAAACTTAAGATGACCAGCCAGGAGATAGAATTTGCGTTCCTGCTGAAAATTGGCTCGAGAAAGACGATCCGGGAGGCAAGGCCTTCCAATGACTGCATTTTCCTGCAAAAGGTAAACGGGGAAAAAAGGTGCAGGATTTACGATGTTCGGCCCAACCAGTGCAGGACATGGCCGTTCTGGAATTCCAATCTTGACATCCCGGATGACTGGAATGAGGCGGGCAAAAAGTGCGCCGGCATAAACAGGGGCAAGTGTCATTCGTTTGATGAGATCGAAAAGCAAAGGACTCAGCAACGCTGGTGGTAACCCGAGATAATAAACCGGATATTGCCGCGGCGGTGGAGAAGGTTTACGCATTTATCGAGCAGGCAAACGCCTCGACGGGTGCGAATTGCCTTGGTTGCGGTAACTGCTGTAAGTTCAAGGATTACGGGCACAGATTGTATGTAAGCACGCCGGAATTGATCTACCTTGAGAGTCAAATTGGGGAACTAAAATGGGCAGGGGAGATGATGTGTCCGTGGCACACGGATGGTCGGTGCGGGATACATAATTCCCGATTCGCAGGGTGCAGAATATTTTTCTGCAAGGGCGATTGTGTAAAGCAGGGGGAGCTTTCGGAAGAGGTTTTAAGGCGTCTCAAGGCGATATGCCATCAATTCAACATACCTTATGAGTACAAAGAGCTTTCGGCGGCACTGGCTCATGTCTGAGCCTTTTCGGGCTTCCGTGGCACGGTCTAGCGAAGCTAGGCCGTGTTCCTCGCATTGTCGTCTTCAGCCCCGGCAGGGGCGCAAGGGAGTAGCCCATAGCAAGCGATAGCGCAGCTATGGGTTTAATATCACAACCCGCCCCTTTCCCTCTCTCATCCCAAAGCCCCGGATGGGGCGACAGGCTTAAAAGCCTCGCGCAGCGACTCCACATTTTTTATATTTTATTTCATTTAAAAATGACTTCGAGCCTTTTCCGGGGCTTGGGTTGCAATCTGGGCGGGTTTGTGTATACTTAGCGGCTACATATTTTGGACAGGAATAGCATGGAAAAGGTAAAAATATACGATACGACGCTTCGGGACGGTATGCAGGCTGAGGGAGTGAGCTTTTCGCTTCAGGATAAGCTTGCTATTGCCGCCAAGCTCGATGAGATAGGGGTGGATTACATTGAGGGCGGCTATGCCGTGAGCAACCCCAAGGAGATGCAGTTTTTCAAGGATGCCGCCAAGGCTGGACTGAAGCGGGCCAAGATCGTCGGTTTTGGCAATACCCGCAGGCGCGGGGTAAAGGCCGAGGAAGATACATCGCTTGCGGCTATTCTCGAAAGCGGTGCGCCGGCGGCGGCACTAGTGGGCAAGACCTGGGATATGCATGTTACCGAGGTGCTGCGGGTGAGCCTCGAAGAGAATCTGGCGATGGTGGCTGAAAGTATAGAGTACCTCAAAAAGAAAGGCTTGGAAGTAATATTCGACGCAGAGCATTTTTATGATGGCTTCAAAGAAAACCCGGCTTATGCACTCAAAGTCCTGGAGACGGCGGCAAATGCCGGTGCTGACAGCCTGGCTCTTTGCGACACCAACGGCGGTTCGCTGCCGGAGCAGATATTTGACATAACATCGCAGGTAAGAAAGGCGACAGGCTCGGTTATGCTTGGCATTCATGTGCATAATGACAGCGACAATGCGACGGCAAATTCGCTGGCATCGGTGCGGGCAGGGGCAAGGATGGTGCAGGGCACTATCAATGGCCTCGGTGAAAGGTGCGGCAATGCCAACCTTTGCACGATCATACCTAATCTTACATACAAGATGGGATATGCCACACTTGATAATGACAAGATCAAGGGGCTTACAGACTTGTCGCGATTCATATTCGAAATCGCAAATCTTAGCCCGATCATGAATATGCCGTATGTAGGCGAGAGCGCTTTTGCCCATAAGGCGGGGTTGCACGTCGATGCGCTTCGCAAGAACAGGAAAACATACGAGCACATGGACCCGGAAGCGGTAGGCAACAGCAGACGGTTCCTGATTTCCGAGCTTAGCGGGGCATCAAATGTGCTGGCCAAGCTTGAAGGTACGAAGATAGCTGAGAACAAAGAGCTTGCCAAAAAGCTGCTTAGCCAGGTGCAGGATTTGGAAAATGAAGGTTATCAGTTCGAAGCAGCCGAGGCCAGTTTCGATCTGCTCGTTAAAAAGGCCCTGGGTACATATAAGCCCGCATTTGAGCTGATCAAATATCACGTCAATGTCGAACGCAATGGCGAAGGCAGGATGGTTACCGAGGCCACTGTAAAGCTGAAGGTCGATGGGGTCGTTGAGCACGTTGTCAGCGAAGGCGACGGGCCGGTAAACGCACTTGACGGCGCATTGCGCAAGTCGCTCGACAGGTTCTACCCTATCATAAAAGATATGCACCTCATCGATTACAAGGTTCGCGTAGTAAATGCCAAAGCCGCCACAGCTGCCAAGGTGCGGGTCGTTATCGAGAGCAAGGATGAAAATGGCCTCTGGGGCACGGTAGGCGTATCGGAGAACGTCATAGACGCAAGCTGGAAGGCGCTGGTTGACAGTGTGGAGTACAAAATACTCAAAGGCTAATCGTCAGGTAATGTAGCTCAACCGTCTCGGTTGAGAGTTTAAACAGGGTTGTTTATTCACAAGCGAAACGCTTGTGCTAAAACTGAGACTTAAGTTTTGTTACATCTTGGTGGGCCAGGCGAGCGGATTCGTGGAGGCGGAAATGAGTATGGTGTCCCCAGATTTGGGTCTTTTGTCCTTTGATAGCTTCAATAGCACCTTAGCCTTGAACGCTGAACCAAAATGCCTACGCTGTGCCATAAAATAATACTTCCTTCCATATTCAGTACAAGACAACATTATACCACATCAACTACCTTATACACTGGTACGAAATATGGGGAGGATTATATAGTTGGTTTGCTGATAGTAAGCTGTAACCGTAATGCTTCAGTGTTTTACTTAGTTTTGGTATTTGCAGGGTAGCAGGTATGTACATGTAAATCTTTTTATTAGATATTGATCATGCAGGTACTAAGGTTTATTATTCAACAACTCTCGTAATTTATTTGCATTGGCCTCTAGTTGACATATTTGTTTATCCCTTACTTCATGCATTTGCTTATCCATTCTTTTGTCTTTTATATATGAAAATAATGAAAGAAGCCCGACAACAATCAGCATGCCAAACGTCATGAACCTACTAAAAATAACCTCTATACTATTTGTTTTTCTTCTTTCTGCATGGCCAGTAATCCCCTTACCTCTCAATTCCAATTTCAGCTCCGATGCTTCTTCTGTATTCTTACTCCTATTCACCAGAATTGAAAATGCAACACTATCGCCAGGATTAAGTCTAGGGAAAAATATCTTCTTTATGTTAGCTCCAGGTGTGTTAGCTTCCGAGTAAGTTATGCTTTTAAATTTCGGTTCAATCTTGACCTCTTGAATTAAATAAGTAATAGGTAGTTCAAAATAAGCCTGCACTTCTTCAGCTTCCTTGTTTCCTGCATTCTCTATTCGAGTATTGTAAATGCTTACGTTGTTAGCCACTCCACTTACAAAATTTGCAGCGGGGAACTGTTCATAAACCAATTCAGGCGTTTTATTCGTATAGTTAAAGAAAATAATGCTTCCAATCAGCGAACACAAGCCTGTCAGAATCGCAGTCCCAAAAATCTGCCCCCATGCCCAGCCATTACCGTTAGCAATATTATCTTTACTTATAGTACTCATTATTTTACCTTCAAATAATTCATTATTTTGATACTTGTTCTTTATATGTGAACAAGATGATTAAGGTTTTGGAACAGATTCGGTAATTCCACGAGATACTTTGGATGGAAGTACAAATAAATATTCAGCAAAGGATATAGCAAATTCAAATGCCAGATTAGCATCTTTGTAACTCGGCAATGATGCGTTCTCGTCAGCATGTCTTTCGTCGTTTGCATCCAGCCGAATTTGATGAGCCCATTTGGACATTTCTTCCGTAATCAAATGGTCTGCCGCAGCTTTTTGAATTCTGGTATATAACTTTCCTTCTTTATAATTCTTCGCTTTCAGCATTGCATCTACCGCACTGGCACAAAGCATAATTGCTCCAGATGGTGCATGAAGACTGTTATGTGCTTGTGTTAAAAATGCTCGTGGTTTTTCTGGAATTAAATCACTGATTGTTTGAATCGCTGGATAAATTTCATCTATGTAATTTAAGTAGGGAGAATCATTTCTGGTATTTGGTGCCGCAGCAATGACAACACCTCCGCATGATTTACAAATATACACACCCCACCATCGCGGATTAATTTTTAATTGGCCTTCTGTTGGAAAAACGTTTTGGGTTTGGTTAAAGGTCGGATTTGCTCTTCCACAGTAAGGGCAAGAATCAAGTGCGAGTTGGCCTGATAATTTTTGCATAAATGCTCCTTAAAACCATGAAAGACAATATGCTATTCTTCCATAATTGTCAAGAACTTTAGTCGCCTTTGGCGTTATGAGGTGTACCAACGGAGAGTTCTGGGGACACCATACTTAATTCTTAAATTCCCGAATTTCACAATCCACAACCCAACCACCCCCTAATCACCCCCAAACCACCCATTTTTTGGGCAATTTTAACTCAAAACTCAAAATTTATGACTCAAAACTACCCCGTTTACCCCCTGATACCCCCCAAACATTTCGCTTGACACACTTTTTTACATGACCCAAAATTCCCGCCATCCCACCAAAAACCGCATTCCCGCCCCTAAAAACACCCATTTTACTCAATTTTGAACTTTTAATTTTGAACTTTGAACTTTTTCCTACCCTTTTCCAACTTGCGCAAGTTTTTTTAGCAGTACAGGCCTTGAACTTGGAAGCGTTTTTAGTTATACAGAAGTTCTGGAGGGGGGCACAACTTTGAAGGGGCAACTGGGGTGGGGAAGAACATTGGGCTGGTCATCATTCTATGTACTTCATTCGGCGCGGCACAAACGGCATATCTGGAAGGGGATAAAAACGGAGATCGGTGCGTTGATCTTCGCGATTTTGCAATCTCGGCTGCGGGCGGGGTCAATTACCAGGATATTGCGCTTATTGCGGCAAACTGGCTAAATTTCGAGCCGGTGACCTGGTATGTTGATGCCAATAGCGGCAATGATAGCTACGCCGGTACAGAATCGCAGCCATGGAAGACGCTGGCCAGGGCGCAGACGAAGTACAGCGGTGCTGGGGAAAAGGTGCTTGATGGAGATACAGTCATATGCCTGGCGGGGCAGTATGGGGGATTTTTAGAGAATATCGGCCACAGGTTCAAAACGACCTACAAGGCGGCCCCGGGGGCAAAATGTATATGGCAGAATATCGATCTAAGTACTTCCAGCAGGAATTTGAGATTCGAGGGGCTGGAAATTCAAGAATTCTGTGATTTTACGGGTGTTGGCGGGGTTGAACTGGTGGGCAGCAGGATCGAATACCCTCGCAGGCTTGAAGCTCCCACAGTCGCAATAAATGTGGACAGGTGCAACGGCGTGCTGATTAAAAATTGCAGAATACTTAATTGCGAAACGGCTATTGAGGGGTCGGATGGCGATAACATCGTAATCGAGGGCAATCTCATAAAGGGGGTCATGGCGGATACGATGGAACTGCTGCGGTGCAACGACGTTAATGTTACCAGCAATCACCTTTGTGAACTGCACCATAATCGCAAGGAATTTAAGAACACCTTTGATGAGCCGGTGGGTTGGCGGGCAGCGGCGCAGGGGGGTATTGATATAAATGACAGGACAAATTTTGATACAGTCTTTACTGTGGCGGAGGATGCCAATACCGGGCTTTTGTGCTATTTCGAGGTGGCCGACAGTCCTGAGCAGGGTTCATTTACGGCTGGGCGGGATTTTAGCTTTATTTATTCGATGGGGCTTTCGATCAGGCCCGGCATTACGCTCCAATCGGGTGATTTGGCTGTTCGGCTTTGCAGCGGAGCCGACTGCAACAGTGGAGATTTTGAGGATGTGCCGCTTACGAACTTCCTTGCCACTGATAACGACAGCAATAACTGGGGTATGAAGGATATACCAGCCGGTGTTGTGACAACGGTTAGTATCACTGAAATGGAGAAGGCACCACATCTTGATGAGGTTTACGATACGCGGTACACGCCAAAAATATTTATAACTACCCTGGCAAGGGGCAATTTGATAGGCCGATTCGACGGCAGCGAGCCTAATAGGCAGGTAAGAACGATAGGGCTGGTGATGAATCG
>MHYB01000052.1:950-1490 GCA_001824635.1 Planctomycetes bacterium GWF2_50_10 | reverse complement strand
AAATTGATGCTTCCAAAGGCTTTTACTTCAGCGACGGCAGGCACCAGGATTTTATAGTCGGCAACGGGCGCGGGTGGAGGATATGTAATAACATTCTCCACGACGGCACGGCGCAGGGGATATTTACTTCGACGGGGTCGCTGCGGGACTGCCTTATCGAGCAGAACGTTTTTTATGACTTCCAGAATACAAGCCTTACAAATATGACGTTAAGCGGCAGTTCTAGTGTGAGGTTTAATACGTTTTTGGGCTATAAGCGGCCAAGGACTAATGTGAGCACTGGATATGCACCGAATTCATCTTATTATTTTGCGGGGAATCTTAGGCTTAGGATAAGCGACGTGCTGCTGGATAATGTGCTTGTGCATAATAATATTTGCGGCGGAACGCTTGATCTGCCGGTGGATTCCGTTACGGGGCTGCCGACGGGTTACTGGGACTATAATATTGTGCAGACTTCTACGACGGGGGTGTGGGGTGTGTCGCCTTGGCCGACGCATTCGGTTAATATCGCGGGGACGGGCGGGGTGAACTGTGATT
>MHYB01000052.1:0-920 GCA_001824635.1 Planctomycetes bacterium GWF2_50_10 | reverse complement strand
CCTACAATGCTGGGCGGGTGATGGATTTGCGGCTTCAGGCGGCCCAGCAGGGGCAGTATCCCTGGCCGGGGGATTGGGGGACAGGAATACTGGGGATGCCTGAGAGGGGGCTTGGGACGCTGGACGAGGATGAGGAATTTATCCTGGAAAACGGGAATTTGCGTGGGGTTGGCGGGGTGAGCGTTGGGGCGTATCAATTTTGATGGCGCAAGTTGGGGTTAGGGGGAGTTTTTAGTGATTAGTGATTAGTTTTTTAGTAAAAAACAGCGGAAAAGATGGGTGGTTTGGGGGGTGAAATAGAGTGAGTAGTGAGTAGTGAGGAGAACAAGATGGTGGAGCGTCAGGATGGGAGATTGTCAGTTGTCAGTGGCAAAGCCGAAAGTGCGGAGTTCAAGAACTATTGGGATTATCCGCTGTCGTTTGCGGTTGGGTGTGATTTCGGCGTTTGAGTGCCTGCCGCCTGTATTTCTCCGCCAGTGCTTGGGCGTAGGCATTGCACATCTTTCTTACGGCTGCGCAGTGGATATAAGCCGTGATCGCCGCGGGCAGGAAACAGGCCCGCTCAGTATAATACCAGAACAGGATTTTAGCAAACCGCCTTGTCATTTCTTTGGCCTTTCCAAAATGTGAGCGCATTATCTCCGCTTACGGTTTATATATGGGATGCTCACAAAAGAAAAAGAGCACCGCCGCGATTGCGCTCAGTCAGGCTCGCGAAAGCCTTAGGACGCAAAAGCAAACGGTGCCCTCTGCAGACATGGTTTACGCTTTGTGGTGCTATCGGTTCTTCAACCCGCCGAGGCCATACCGATATTTTCCAGCGCATGCGATGTGCATAAACAGAAACTATGTAGCCAGAGACGGAGAGCCTCATATAATTGAGGCTCTCTTTACGAGCTGGTTTATTGGGAACCGCTCAA
>MHYB01000051.1:6772-10988 GCA_001824635.1 Planctomycetes bacterium GWF2_50_10 | reverse complement strand
GATATCTATGTTATACATGCGGATCAGCTTCAAAATCGCAAAAAACTTTCGCGGGTCATAATTGGGATAATTAAAACGAATGATGTTGCCCTTGATCTCGATATCGGTATCGTTTCTAAGGGGGTAGATAAAATGCTCGACATTGTCAGAGCTTTGCTCGACTATGTATTTGAGGCACACTTGCGCTCCGCCAAGTCCCAGGCTGCCGATAATATGCAAAACCTTTACAGGCATAACATTACTGCTTCACAAAGACAAACTCATTGCAGTCGTCAACGTTTAATACCTTGCTGCTTTGACCCAGACCATGGATCATAATGGCCAAAAAAGTTTCGAAACGAGATGTGAGAAATTACCAAAAAATCGGTTTTTTTGCAATTTATTTCAAATAGTCGGAAAAAAAGTTGAAATAGACATAGAAATGTCCGATAATTGCTGGTCGGAGGGGAGAGAATGCATGCCGAAGTTCTCTCCTTATGATTGGCTTAGAAGTAAAAAAAAATTATATTTTTTTTTTGAAAGGGAGAACTATGAAAATTCACAAGGTTGGTTTCATTTCTATTGTTGTTGCATCGGTGTTTCCAGCTGCTTTATTCGCAACAACGAATACGGCACTGAGATTTGACGGCGTCAACGATTATGGCACGGTGCTTAATGATGCGGCACTTAGTCCGCAAGTTGACGGCCAAATAACATTGTCGACATGGGTAAAGTTTGACGCATTGCCAGTGGGCGACAATGCTGTACCCGTATCCAAAGGTTCAGCTTTTGCTTACGAATATGCTACGGGAATTTGGACGAATGGGGAAATAAGTTATTGCCTTTGGCGGCCAACGGGAAGCAATTACGCACTGGCAAAAGGCGGTGTACTCACTACCGGACAATGGCATAATATAACAGGCACATTTATGCAGGACCAATACATAAAAGTGTATCTTGACGGGCACTTAGCTCATCAATCGAGTTCATTCAATTCGCCATTGGGGTCCGGAAATTCTGATCTCTATTTTGGCATGATTGGAGGCGACCCATTCACAAAAAGCTGGTTCAATGGCGCTCTTGATGATGTCTCCTTATGGAATTTCGCCATGACCGATTCACAGGTGCAGCAGTTGGTAAATACATCTCTCACAGGCAGCGAGTCCGGCCTGGTAGCCTACTGGAATTTCAACGAGGGCAGCGGACAAGTTGTAACCGATATGACAGGCCACGGCCATAATGGTACTCTCGGCAGTAATCCTACCGCTTTTGATAGTGCCGACCCGACATGGGTTGCGGGCGTTCCCGAACCGGCGACGCTGGCAATGCTTGGCTTGGGAGCGGTGATGTTGAGACGGAAATATAGTTAAGCCCATAGAGCATATCTCGCCTTTCAGAGTTAATTCAGCGTGGGCGATGAACAAATGTTGCCCACGCTTACAACTGCTTCTCAAAAACAAACTCGTTGCAGCCGGTGAATCCGGCGGTCTTGATTACCTTCTTCGTTCTAAAGCCTTTTGCCTCGAAAAAATTACACACCTCGCTGATGGAGGCGTATTCATAAGGATAACCTCCGACCCAGTCAACAATATCAGGATAGAAATGCATGCCGCGTAGCTTTTTAAAAGGATTTTGGCCGCTGAGTGTCGCCGCGACGAGCTTAACCCCGGCCAGGCTAATCGCCATAATTTTTTGAATGAATGCCGGACTTTTCACATAAGTGTATTTGATGGCCTTCCATATCGGAGAGGTGAAATGCCGATTGTATATCGCAATAATAAGGATTCCGTTCTCCTTAACAAGGGCCGCGGCATTGGCAAATGCGTTATACATGTCGCCGGTGTGATGGAGCACGCCCCAGCTATATACAACATCGTACTGTGCAGAAGGCAGATTATCATCCACAATAGAGCCTTCTTTGAACACAACGGCGTCTTTTTTTACCGCAGAATCCCAAAGCGACACTTTGTCGATGAGGTCCCTGGCCGTTGCGACGCATTGTGGGTCGACATCGATGCCGAGTACCTCTTTTGCGCCAAGGCCGCTTGCCGAGATCGAAAACAGCCCGCTGCCGCAGCCGATATCCAGAAAAGTTTTATTATGCATGTCCCCCGCAAGTTCATAGAGCGATTTCTTGGCAGAAAAATAATCATCCTGCTGAAGTTGCTGCGAATACGCTTGCCAGTTTTTTCCGAATGCGAATTTTAACATACCTAAACCATCCATCTCTTGAACCACATGTTGAACATCATAATGCTCCAGAAGAGGCGGGAGTAATCCGATGTCCCTGCCTGGTGCCGTGCCCACATTGAGTGTACCGTATCGCGGTCAAAATAATCGAAATCATGGAAATCAAATATCTGTCCGTAGGCATAATCTCGCAGTTCGTGCCGGAAGTAATCCGCAAGCGGCACGCCGAAGCCCTGTTTGGGCCTGTATAGTATCTCATGGGGCAGCGTCGGCTCGAACGCCTTTTTGAGTATGTACTTCTTTTGGCCGCGGCGAATCCTAAATCCCGGCGAGATCGTGGCGGCAAACTCAACGAGTTCGTGATCCAAAAACGGCACGCGTGCCTCAAGGCTTACCGCCATCGACGCCCGGTCTTCTTTAACCAGCAGGCAGTCGGGCAGGTATTCGTTAACATCATAATTCATCGCGTTTGTGATATCGTCGTATCTGAAATGCTTTTTGAGATAATCGAACGGCGCAAGAACTTCAACACTTTCGGCCTTAGTGCGGAACATATAGCTGAACAACTGCATGTAGAGTACATGATCGGGCCTGCGGTCGCCAAGGAATGTTTGCAGTTTGCCCAGCTTGTCATTTTTAAGCCCGCCGTTGCAAAGCCCTATCGAGCATGCCAGCAGCCGTTTTAAAATTTCCGGCGCATGGTTTAGCTTCTTGAGCCAGACAAACTCATTATAACGTGGGTAACCGCCGAACAGTTCGTCCCCGCCAGTCCCCGAAAGCGAAACAGTAACATGCTTCCTGGCCACCTGGCAAACAAGGCTCGTCGGGATCATTGATGGATCGGCAAAAGGTTCGTCATAATAGTACGGAAACTCCGCGATAAGCTCTCGCACGCTCTGGGCGTTGAATTCGATCTCATGATGTATCGTATTGAACTTATCCGAAACGATCTTGGCGTAGTGCGACTCGTTATACGCCGCCCTGTCAAAGCGTATCGAAAAGGTATTAAGCTCCTTAACGTACTTGTGCATGATCGAGACGATGATGGAACTATCCACACCGCCGGAAAGAAACGCCCCCAGCGGCACGTCCGAGATAAGCTGTGAGCTTACCGCTCGCTCAAGTCTTTCGGTTATCTGCTTTTTAAGTTCATCCTCGCTGTAATCTGCCTGCGTGGAAAAATCAACATCCCAGTACCGCTGGATTTTTTCGATCTTCCTGCCTGCCAGGTCATAAATAAGATAATGAGCCGCGGGCAGCTTTTTCACCCCTTCAAGAATGGATTCCTCCGCTGGCGTGTTTCCAAAAAGCATGTAATAATCGAGACTGTGCCTGTTGA
This sequence comes from Planctomycetes bacterium GWF2_50_10, assembly GCA_001824635.1. Classification (GTDB taxonomy): domain Bacteria; phylum Planctomycetota; class Phycisphaerae; order Sedimentisphaerales; family GWF2-50-10; genus GWF2-50-10. The sequence goes on along the minus strand of MHYB01000051.1, from coordinate 7,480 downwards.
TCTGCCTGCGGATATCGCTTTTGAGAAAAACTTTCATTTCAGAGCCGAAGATAAACCTGCCGCCCTGGCTGTAATAGTAAATCGGCTTGATCCCCAGCCGATCTCTGGCGATGAAAAAGATATTGCGGCTTTTGTCGAATATGCAAAACGCGAATTGCCCATTGAGTTTTTCGAGTATGTCGGTGCCCCATTGTTCATACCCGTGTACCAGCACTTCGGTATCGCTGTGGGACTCAAATCGGTGCCCGGCTTTTTCCAACTCGGCCTTGATCACGGCGAAATTGAATATCTCACCGTTAAATGATACGCATACAGTTTTATCTTCATTATACATCGGCTGGCAGCCTTTTTGCGAAAGGTCGATGATCCGCAGCCGTTTGTGCCCTATCGAAACACCGTCTCCGACGTGAAACCCTTCCTGCTCTGGCCCGCGATGATTGAGCAGAGCCGAAAGCGAGCGAATGGCAGGGGAGTCTTCCCAGTTAAAGCCGACTATTCCGCACATACCCCTTGCCTCCGCTTCTCAACCAATGTCCGGAATATGTTCTTATATTCTTCCACGATCTTTTTTATATCATGCTTTTGCTCGACGTACTTCCTGCCGTTTTTGCCAAGCTCGATATACCTCTCGTTTTCAAGGATGTGCCCCAGCGATTCGATAAGCTTACCCAGATCGCCCCCGCAGCTTTGCCCGCAGTTGTATTTATC
>MHYB01000051.1:5030-6718 GCA_001824635.1 Planctomycetes bacterium GWF2_50_10 | reverse complement strand
GTTGGATGTGTTTACAAATATCTTCGCCGCCGAGAAATATTTATCAATTTCCGCCAGCGGCACCCGCTCTATGAACTCCACGTTATTGATACCCGCCGCTTGCGATTTGAGCTTTTCATAGCCGTTATCGCCGGTGGCTTGCTGGCAGATCATCGTGAATTTTTCCTTTGGCATTGCTTTCGCCATTTCCAAAAACAAATCCGGCCTTTTAACGCGATCGCTTCGCCCGACCCACAGAATAGAATACCCAGCAGTCAGCTTTAATGGTACCATGATGTGCCCATTGGGAATGACGACCGCATTTACGCCGATGGTCTTTTTGAGATTGTCGCGGTCGTCGGCGTTCTGGGCAAAAACCGCCCCCGCTCGGCGCAGCGACCAGTTAAACGCGGAGCCTGTAAGCGGATGATTTCGCCGGTATGTCCCGTCGCATTCCGCCGCCGCCGCCGTTCGGTAAGTAAATATACTTTTGTGCGTCTGACAAAAAACCGCAGCCAGCGCAACCCCCGGCGACGCCGTCTTTAGCATATAAATATCCGCATCAACCTTTTTCATTGCATGCCAGATATCCCAAGCGCCGCGCAGGGAGGACTTCTTAAAATCCAGGCTCTTGATTATTTTTACGTCCGCGATCGTCTCAACCGCCGCCTGCCCGTAATCCGCCGTGATAAAACTTACCTCAAAACCCGCATCCTTAGCCAGCTCCGTCGCCAGCATATAAAGATCCACCTCCGCCCCACCGAACACCGTTTTTATCGCCTGGTTAAAAAGCGGGTACGCCTTGGGCATCACAAAACAAATACGAACAGGTTTTTGGTTATCGTTGTTCACCTTCCCCCGCCAGTTTTTGAGATCACGGATTCATAACACTGTACATATTTTGCGGTTACGTTTCGCCAGTGGAACATTTGTGCGTGTTTTAGAGCGGCGTTCATCAATTCCAATCTACGCTGCTCAGAATGTATAAGTTCCTCTAATCGCTGACGGATCGCCGCGGCGTTTCGAGGTTCGACCAACAGGCCCGCATCACCAACCACCTCGGGGCAGCCGCCAGCTGTGCTGGTTATGACGGCCATACCCGCAGCCATTGCTTCCAGTAGAACAGTCGGAAAATTCTCCATCTCCGAAGGGAACACGAAAATAGTACTTTCGTTGAATAATTTAAAAAATTGCGGGTCGCCATTGCTGATCCAGCCCCAAAATTTGATCGGAGTTTGTGAACCTTGGGCCATTTTTCGCAGTTCAGGTAAATAAGGACCTTCGCCCACAATATTTACCTCCCAATCAAGACGCATATCCTTTACCGCTTCAATGACGTATTGAAAGCCCTTGCGCGGCAGTATCCGGCTGCACAGCAAAATGCTCTTAGTTTTTTTAGTGGGACAGAATTTCTCGGTATAAATCCCGTTTGGGACAACCTCAATTTTAAGGGTGGGGCAATGCGACAGCAAAAGTTGCTTTAGTGATTCGCTTGGACTAGTCAGCAGCGAACCGGATTTTGCCAAGGGTTTCCATATCGGTTTAATTATCTTATGCAACATTCCAAAGCGGTCGGGATTATAGCCCGGCACATCAGAACCGTGACAGGTAATTATCAGTGGAATCTCGGTAATTGCGCTTACTAACCAGCCAAGCGGTGCGCCGGGTACAATAAAGTGGCAGTGAATTACATCATACTGTTTCTGCCG
>MHYB01000051.1:4670-5024 GCA_001824635.1 Planctomycetes bacterium GWF2_50_10 | reverse complement strand
CCGTAATGTTTTAAACAAAGCTCCGGGTACATACGTCGCAAGTTCGTGTGGATAACAAATATTCGGCCGTTTACGAATGGCTGGCGTGCGGTAAACATCAAACCCGTCAATGTGTTCAAATCGCGGCAATTTATCATAATGCATGGTAACAACATCGACAGTATTACCCATCTGCACTAATTGCCTGCACAGTTCAAATGTAACAGGGCTTGCACCGCCGCCCACCGGCGGGAATTCGTGATTGAGCATCAGAATTTTCAATGCGCACCCTCGGCCTCGCTTTTGCGTTCAAAAAGTATATGCTGCTCAAGCATGATCGGCTTGTAATATTTCATCACATAATCCCGCATGGGT
>MHYB01000051.1:2815-4659 GCA_001824635.1 Planctomycetes bacterium GWF2_50_10 | reverse complement strand
CCTTGCGGATCTTATCCGCGTGCTTAGCGTCAAACGCCGCCACATCCGACGCCGAGCCGGTCACCAGCTTGCCATTTTCAAAATCTATCGGCCAAAGCGGCAACGGCCAGCGATTCCATGGAAAATCCCTCTTGAGCGTATCAACCAAAAATTTCGGCGGCTTCTTCTTGAAAGACGTAAGCAGATCGTCCATCAGTTTCGCCAATCCCTCCGGCGGACGCACGTTCATCTCGCTCTCAAACGCCCACGGCGTCGGAGCAAAACGCTGCGCTCGCACATATATCCCCGGGAACCATCCCCAGACATAGATCGTATCATTCGGCTCGGAATTTTCGCGGATATAATCTCCTATCTGCTGGTATGGTGCTGTCTCGCCGGCTTTCATCTGCTCAACTTCCTCAAACCGCTGAACATACCCCTTTTGCCGAGTCGGCATACCCGCAGAATCGTAGTATGGGCCGCCCGAGAACGGACTTTTATAAATTCCGAACACCACATGCCACCCCAGTATAACCATCAGTATCGCGCCAAGCAGCCCCAGCGCAAGCCATTTTGGATGGTACTTTGATGCCACGACCTTATCCCGCCACACCGCGATCACAAACCCGCCCAAACACGCCGCCGACGCGCAAAGCGGCAGATAATATTGCTCATAAGATCGCGGGCTTACCCACACCAGCGCCGTATCCAGCAGCCACCACACCGCAAACAGCGGCACTATGCAGTAATAGCACGGGCTTGGCCTGCTCTTCTCTTTGCTGAATGTGTAAACGATCCTGTAATATGCCCATATCAGTATCGCTCCCGCCGCCATCACCATCGGCAGTATCAGCACGCCATAATATCGCAGCACGATCGGCGCTTGCTGTGAAAAACCAAATACTTTGCGTGCACTCTTAATATAATCATCACCAGTAGCACCGCCCGCCGACTTGCCGCTTGTAAAAAGATTACTGAAAACCCCATGTACCTTGCTTGCGACATCAGTAAGCACGGGCCAAACCCATGCGTACGGCCCGGAATAATATGTAATATCGCTTTTTGCAAGTATCCACGCCCACACCGGCGCTATTCCGATAGCAAAACCCGCCGCCAGCAACCCGATATCCGCCAGCGTCTCCTTAACCGACCTCAGCCGGAATATCGCCGCCGCGACCACATAAAACGCAACTGCCCCCATTGCCGAAATACCCGTCTGCTTGAATATCCCCGCCCAGCCCAGCGCCGCCCCGGATATCAGCGCAAGCCAGAAAGGCCCGCCTATAACCCGCCGCGCATAACAGCACACCCCGATTATCATAAACGCGATCATGTGCTGCTCTTTAACATTGCCGTATTTGCTTATCAGCGGTGCTGAAAGATAGAGAGCCGCCATAAACAAGCTAACCGCCGCCGCCAGCCCTCCGAATAATTTCCGCAGCGTAAAGAACATCACCACAAGCGCTGCCGCCTGCAAAAACGCCTGCACCAGCTTTGGCCCCACCTCCGACCAAGGCCCGTAAAGCTTCACCCCCAGCATATTCACCAGCAGCGTCCCCGGCTGAGCCGACGGCGCCTCATCCACCCCAAGCTTTGCCCCCGCGAAAAGGTGCTGCGCCGAATATGTATAAGCCGCCGAATCAAACGGATCGGGGTAATTCACCTCAAAATACCGCCCGTACGCGAACGGTATCGCCGCTATCGCAAATGCGATAACAATCCCGATCACCTTTCCCCATTTGCTCGGGGCTTTATCTTTAATTTCTTTTATCTCCGCCTTACCCTGTGTCTTGCGTTTGGCCATGCCTCTTCTTTTCTTACTTAACCCTGAACCCCGAACCCTAATTAACTCTTTCTTTTATCAC
>MHYB01000051.1:2576-2806 GCA_001824635.1 Planctomycetes bacterium GWF2_50_10 | reverse complement strand
CCGTTTCTGCGATTCATGATAAGTACGCACCATTATCTCCGCTAGCAGACCCATTAAAATAAACTGTACGCTCGTCGTGATCAAAAGAGCGGTCAATACAAGCAGGGGGTTGCGGTTCATCGCCAAATGTTCCGCGGATATGTACTTTTCATAAAGCACGGCCAGCCCCGTCACAAACGCCGCCAGGCCCATAAGTACCCCAACTCCGCCGAATACATAGATCGGCTTGG
>MHYB01000051.1:0-2514 GCA_001824635.1 Planctomycetes bacterium GWF2_50_10 | reverse complement strand
AGCCCGTATTTCGCAGTGCCCGCGGTCCTTGGCCGGTGATTCACCACGATTTCCGTCACCTTCGCCCCCGACCAGCTCGCCAGCGCCGGTATGAACCTGTGCATCTCGCCGTATAGCCGCGTCTCTTCGAGCACCTCTCGCCGGTACGCCTTGAGCGTGCAGCCGAAATCATGCAGCCGCACCTTCGTAACGCACGCGATTATCTTATTGGCGATTATGGAAGGCAGCCTTCTCGTCAGTGCCTTGTCGTGGCGTTTTCTCCGCCACCCGCTCACGATATCATATCCCTCATCGAGCTTGGCCAGCAGTGCGGGTATATCCGCCGGGTCGTTTTGCCTGTCCCCGTCAAGCGGCACAACCACCTGCCCCCGCGCATTATCAAACCCCGCGCTCATCGCCGCGGTCTGGCCGAAATTCTTCCTCAGCCGTATGATCCTCACCCTCCCGTTGCCTGCCGCTATCTCCTTAAGTATGTCATAGCTGCGATCGGTCGACCCGTCGTCTACAAACAATACCTCAAAATCTATCCTGCCCGTCAGCGCCGCGATGATCTCATCATATAACGCCTTGATGTTGTCCTCTTCGTTAAGCAGAGGCACCACAACGGAAAGCTCGGGCTGGCTTTGACTTACGCTCATAACAGCTCCAGATAAATATAGACGACTAAAGTGCTAAATATTAACGCCTGTACCCCTTTGCCACAAGTGCTAACTGCCCCAACCCTTCGCCCGGTTTTGGCTGGATTTAAATCCCCGCAGATGGTAATTAAGTCATTATCGCAGTTTTTCAAAAGGGGCCAGCTATGAGAAAACTTAAAACCGCCGTCTTTGGCGTATTTATGATCTCTGTCGGCGTATTCCTTATGGGCGCCGCCGACCCAAATAACGCACTGGGAGGGAAAAAAATGGCACTTGAACTTGTATCTTCTGTGTTTACCGATGGCGAAATGATACCGCAAACCTACACAGGTGACGGCCAGGACATCTCGCCGCCTCTAAACTGGACAAGCCCGTCCGAAAACACCAAGTCTTTTTGCCTCGTAGCAGACGACCCCGATGCCCCCCGCGGCACATGGGTACACTGGGTTATTTACAATATCCCGCCCAGCGTCAACGGCCTGCCCGAAGGTGTTGAACCCAACGAAGTCGTTTTTGAAGGCATCCGCCAGGGCGTCAACGACTTTGGCAATATCGGCTACGGCGGCCCGGCCCCGCCCGCAGGCAAGCCCCACAGGTACTTCTTCAAACTCTACGCCCTCGATTCCGTCATAGACTTAAAACCCGGCGCAACAAAAGCCGACCTCATGCGCGCCATCCAGGGCAGGGTAATAGAAGAAGCGATCCTGATGGGAAAATACAAACGTGACTGAATATTAACGTAGAGTGGGCAAGTACTCTTGCCCACCGATTGGCTAACTCATAACCCGCAACAGTTTGGTGAGGAATTTCATGAGAGCCCAGCAGCTCAATATCTACGAAATGCCCAAAATGCGCAACGCACGCATGATACTGGGCCTGTCCGGCTGGATGGATGGCGGCGAAGTCTCCACCGGCTCGATAGAATATCTCATAGCCAAACTGGGTGCCTGGAAGTTTGCCCAGATCGACCCCGATGAGTTCTACATCTTCAACATGCCTGGCCCGATGGAAACCGCCTCGCTCTTTAGGCCCACGACCCAGATTGTCGAAGGCTTCGTCCGCGAATACCAGGTTCCCGAAAACACCTTTTTCGCCGATGAAGAAAACAACTTGATCCTCTTCCTGGGCAAAGAGCCTAACCTCAACTGGAACGCCTACGCCCAGTGTATTTTCTCGCTCGCCGCCGAGCTGGATGTCTCACGACTGTTCTTTTTAGGTTCCATCGCCGGCCTTGTGCCCCATACACGCCAGCCCAGGATCACCGCCAGCGTATCCGATTCCAAGATCAAATCCCTGCTTCGTCACTTCGGTATAAAATTCACTAACTATCGCGGCCCAGCTCACCTGGCGAATTACCTTATCTGGGTCGCCCGAAAGCGGGGCGTCTCCATGGCAAACATCGTCGCCGAGATACCCGCCTACGTCGAAGGCCGCAATCCCAAGTGCATTGATACGGTTGTAAAACTTATTTGCGCCCTCCTTGAAGTGCATGTAGAACTCGATGATCTTCTGGAATTAAGCGATGAAGTCGAAAGAAGACTAAACTCCATGGTCCAGGAGCGTGCCGAACTCAGCGAACTAATACTAAAACTCGAACAAGACTACGACAACGAGATCTTCGACACCGAAATGGGTGACCTCAAAGTCTGGCTAGAACAACGCGGTTTACGCCTGGACTGAATAGTTTTAAAACTTGCGCAGGTTGAAAAGGGGTAGGGGAAAGGGAGTTTTAAGTTGCGAATTTTGAGTTTTGAGTTAAAAGGCGGTTTTTTGGGCTACTAGAGCAATTCAAGAAAATATATAGCCTTATCCGATAAGTTGATTATGAAACCAACTTCAATTGATTTAAGAGAACGGATAGTGGCTGCATATGATG
>MHYB01000050.1 GCA_001824635.1 Planctomycetes bacterium GWF2_50_10 | reverse complement strand
AGTAATCAAGTCACCAACCGCTGCAACGTATGCCTGGAAATGTGGGGAGTTCATGTGCTGTTCCAGGCAGGCCGGACTCTTCCAGTTCTCATAGAAAACAAAGACAGCCGGATTCTCATTGTCCTGATGGAGCCGGTATTCCATGCACCCTTCTTCCTGAAGAGTAGCTGCCAGCATTTTGATGAGTTCTGATTTGACAGCCTCGATAGCATCGCTTTTTGCAATTATCTTTGCCACTACGGTTACGGTTGACATGGTTATCCTCTCTTCTCATGGGCTTTCTGGCCGTGAACCCGTTCATACGCCTTACAGAAGGGGCAGATGTCTTGCTCGATGTTTTTCACGAAGTCGAAGACCACCCCTTTCTGATGATACCGGGCATGAAGGCAAACCGGGCAGAGTTCGCATACTTTTGCCAGCGCTTTATCCAGTGGCGTAGGTTCTGTGCTCATAGCGGAAACTGAAGTGTTTCATTGCAGCAAAGTGTTTCGCATTGCCCGAATATCCTGGTCAGGTAGTTTTCGTTTGATCCAAAATGAACCGGGTACTGATATTCAGTCATCATCTCCGCCGAAACCTTTCTGATTTTTTAGTTGATGCCTGGGCTTTTAGCGCTGCTCCAGAATCGCCATGGCCACCAGTCTGGTCGCATCAAATGACCGCCCGCCGGAAAGCTTTATGCCCTGTTCCCCGAACACCCCGAAAAGGTTTTGCAGTATCTGGCTGTAACGAACCATCTCCTCTTCAGTGAGTTCCGCAACCGGATTGCCGTCCGCTTTTTCCACAGATTCATTCCGGTTGATGAACGACACCAACGGCCTGCCCAGCACTTTCGAATATCCGAAAAGAATTTCCAGCCCGATTCCGAACTCATGTCTTTCGCACTTGGCGATCGTATTGGAGTGAAGTCCTATCTTCTCCGCCATATCTTTGAGCGAGATATTGGCTCTTCTGCGTTGCGACCGCAGTTCCTCGGCCACGTCAGCTTCAAACCCCTCAAAATCTGCAAAAACATCTTTCAGCCCCATAAAGACACCCCGATCCAGAACATAAATGAGGTCAATATAGAGCCAAAAAAGGCTGATCGTCAATGTGCCAGCACATGTTTCTTTCAACAAAAACCTTAAACATATATATTTATGTTGGCAATAGACATAAAAGTGTCTATAAATCCGGGTTGCCGAACTAGCGGGAGGTGTGGAAATGGAATTGATCCTTACCTCGATTTTCTCCGGATACAGGGCAACAGTCACACCGTTTCCCGAGTAGAGGGACGGTACGGAATAGCGGTTGCAGTCCACCTCGACGAAGCCGGACTTTGATACCACTGCCACCTTCGTAATGAACAAGAATCCCGGAATCGGTCATAGCAGGTTATGAAGAACTTATGCCAAGTCTGCATGGGTGTGCAAGTACCACATAGTTTGGTTTTCCAAATATCGTCGAAAAGTTCTCTATGTCCGAATCCGCAAGGATACGGGTTGCGCTGGAACCACCATCAACGTGGCTGTCATCTTGGCCACCAGTCTTTCCTTGTCTTTCGTTGACATAACCCCTTCGGCCACACATACAATAACGCTACTGCCCTGGTGAAGAACTCGCCCGCGCCCGAAAAGGGTCTCACCGATTGCCGGCGCCAGAAAGTTCGTCTTGTATTCGATCGTCAGCACATCAGACTCGGCGGGCACCAGAGATAAGGCTGCAAATCCGCAGACGGTGTCCAGTAATGTCCCGATAATGCCTCCATGGATGAAGCTGCGGGATTGACAAATATCAGCCTTATACGGCAGTTCAATGTCTGTCTCGCCCAGGGAGAAACGTGTTAGTCTGGTGCCGAGCATCTTCATGACTCGTGATTGCTCGAATCTGGCACGGACTCGCGCTTCAAATTCCGGATTGAATTGTCTATAGTTCATGGTATGGGCTCCTCATGGTTGGAGTGATTACATTCAGTTCGTTGCCAGGCATTGTGTGGACATACCATCCTGAAGCAGCAGATACATCCCGGTCGCAAAGAGCGTGACGTAGATACTACGGATAAACCAGGTTTGCGTTAGTCGGCGGCTGCAGCAGACGCCCAGCCATACCCCAGGGGTACAAGAGGCATGAACGCCAGGCTCTCCCGGAACGTACTCATGTTGCAGAATCCCTGCAAGAAGAATTGTCGTTTGATCCAGTTGATCCGGGCAAAAAACATCACAATTGTTGCAACGAAGCGCTCTTTCGGCAGTCGCTGTGGTATCATCAATAAATGCCACTACCGGACTGCCGGCATGGACGATTGTTGTCGTTACCCCGACGACCAGGCCGAACAGTGTTCCCTGCCACTGCTTTGGGTGATATTCTTCCAGTTGAATACCCGATAATCCCAGCTGCCAGCGTATGCCGATGAAAGCAAAAGCAATTCCTCCGATCAACTGTACGAGCACTTGATCGTCCAGCCTGCCGATCAGCATGATACCGGCAAAAATCCCGGCCAACGCACCGGGGACCAGCCAGCGAACGTTGTGTGCATTCCATTTGCGCCAGTAAAAATAAAGCGAGAAGATGTCGGTGACTATCAACAAAGGCAGGACTAATCCGATTGCCACACGTGATGGATAGACCAGAGCAGCCTGCGGCGTCACCAGTATTCCCAGCCCACCGACGAATCCTGCCTTGGCAATGCCGATGAAAAGGGCGGCGGCAACACCGGTCAGTATCTGTAATACAGTATCTGCTGTCATGATCTAACGATGGCTTTACGACATAAAATGTCTGAAATGGAGCTGTTTGACACATCAATCTTTCTCACAAAATTAATGAACTTCAGGCCGCTATAAATTTACGCTCCATTTCGGGCGTATAGTTTATGCTCGTGGGCTCTTCATAGTTATCCTGTTAGTTACTGTGTCCCTCCTGTACTCTGTCGCCTGAAGTTGTCAGACATTCCACACAGAACCAGTGTGGTCGCTAGGCCGAAAATCGGAAGCAGAAATGCTCCATGATATGCCTCGCGCGGGTAGCCATGTGCTGTTCTGGCGAATGACCCGATATACATCCCCATGATGTGCTGTGTGACCGCTGCACCCATGAGCAGGAAGAAGTTTACGCTGGTCATGGCGGTTGCCGCATATCTGTGGGGAACTATCTCCCTGGCCAGCGGGTAGATTAAGACCCCGCTTGAGGAAACCAGTCCGATCATGAAGAACAGCACTGCCAGCGTCGGGCGGGAAAATGACTCCGCCGGCCCCAGCATGGCCAGCATCCCTGCCAGAAGGATGGCCTGACCCGTCAGGATCGTCTTTTGAAGCGAGCCGAACAACCGCGCAACCACAGTGCCCAGGCAGAGTGATCCGGTGATAAATCCCAGGGAAATGAAGAGCAGCATAGTGCCGGACTGGGTGTTGGTCAGGTCGGCTGCGTCAATCAGGTAGGGGCCGCCCCAGAGCGCCAACAGCACCATGTAGTTGGCATACCAGAAGAAGGCTAGCAGCGAGATATACCAGAACTGGCGGGTGAATATAATCGACCGCCATGGCAGCAAAATCCCAGCGTCACACCGGTCGGTTGACTCGCTAGGTTCAGTCGCTAGGTCCGGGGAGTCGCGGACCACCATAAATACGATAAGCGTTATTATGAACTGCAGGAGCGAAACCGCCAGGAAGGTATGGCGCCATCCGAAGTTTTCGACTGCCTGGGCCAGCGGTGCCGTGGCAGTGAGATTGCCCAGGTTACCGGCTGCCACCATGTAGCCGGAGATGGTAGTGAATTCTGTGCGGGTGAACCAGTGCGTGAATATCTTGAAGGACCCCATGAGTACACAGGCCGTACCCATACCCAACAGCATCCGCCCGGCAAGGGCCATGTGATAATTGTGAGCCAGGGCAAAGGTTAGAGAGCCGCATGTCGTTACTACTCCCAGGAGAACTATGATCCGTCTTCCGCCAAATCGATCAAGCAGGGGGCCCAGCGGGATCTGCATTATGGCGAAGGCATAAAAGAAAATCCCCGACAAGACCCCCAACTCTGCTGCGGAGAGGCCTAGGTCGCGGGAGATGGCATCGGCCGATACCGCCATGGAAACGCGGTAAAAAAAACCAAGTAAAAACATGGCTGCAAGGGCAGCGAAGATTCTCCAGCGCGTCTTCATGGAGTTTTCTCGTGACGCGTCAGCGTTGCGCTGACTGCCGTTGCAACAAGCGCCAACACGCCACTGGCCATGAAGTAGCCGTAATAGTCATGGTGTGCTACAAGCGGACCGCCAAGCTGCAGAGGTACCGGTAGGTTGTACATGTTGGTGCGGATGTTTCTCCATGCGATTATCCCCCCTTTTTTCGACGCCTTCCCCAGCAGCAGCTGACGTCTTCGTATCAGCATAACAATCCCCGCTGCTGGGAGCAGCGGTAGCGATATGGCAAGTATAGCCGTAGGGCGGGGTGGGGATCATGGGTGAAAGGGCCTCCATGATGGCTGGTATGCAGCCGTTAGAGACAAAAAAACTCAACTGAATAAGTACTGAACACCTGTCGGCTTTTTCCAGCCGGTATCATCGACATCAACAGGGTCATCGAGCTGGCACCGATGCAGAGATTCCCAACACCGATGAGTATGCGCAGCAGGATAGTGCTCGTTAGGGCGTAGACTAAAAAATAACCGAAACCGCTGAACACCAGGATAACAAACCCGAACAGGATGATGTGTATGGCATTGCTGCTTTTCAGAAAGGGCTGGCAGTGACGTAGAGCACCATAGCGGTCAGCTAATATACTCCGATTACTACTGGTTCGTTAACGTGTACGGTTCCGGTCCTCGGTTTGCCATGTCGTGTTTTCCAGAACATTGTTTATCCCAAAGCTACCTTAATCCAGTCGCGCTGTCAAATTAAATGAGAATATAATTCCGCTATGCGGAAATATTGAGATGAGCCAGTATCGACGGTGCTTTATAAGTTCAGGAACTGGTTGCCGCTGGGCAAATCACGAAAAATTGACCAATGATTATGAAACATTTTTGCCGCATTTGAAAAAAACAGTTTACAAATCAGAAATGCTATCTTATGATAAACTCAAATGCGGAATTGATGTTCTGCATAGCGAAATTACACTGGTAACTCGGTTTGCTGATTTCTGCTCATTAAATAGCTGGGCTGTCAGTAGGATAAATTTGTAACGATATCAGTATAGCATCTTGTTAGTCAAAGAGCACATGACCAAGCCTGTTGTCGCCTGCATTTCCGGTGGCAAGGAAACGGCCACTGAGAAGATGGTGGCCTGTGGAAATGGGTCATCAGTGTGTCGGACAACCCGACCGAGATGGCAGAACGCTACTTAATATTTACAAATACTAACTAAGCAAAGGGGATAGCACCATGAAAAAATACAAGGAAAATCCGAAATACAATGTCGTATCCATTAGGGTGAGCGATGAGGAAAAGCAGGCTTTGGATGAGATAAGACGACTCAGCAGCAAGAGAATCTCCACTCTGATGCGCGAAGCAATTCAGCTGTATTCACCAAAATTTGAAGCGTGGGCTGTGCAGGAGGTGTTGCGTTGAATAAGCTTACATTAATGCTGCACTCGAAAATGTCACAGGGTCTGAAATGAAGCCGAAATCAAGTAGTCATGTTGCCATTTGACGGACAGTCAAGTTTGGCAGTTCCGTATATGTTTGTTGTCTATTAGCATTGGTTTATGGGTTTATGGAAATGTCATGGTAAACCATGAGAATGAGTTTAGACACAAAGGCAACCGTCAATGTTGGTGAATATGCGAAGGGCGTTCGAGCGGCGTTGTGGCAGTTAAGGCATTGGATCATGGTATGTGCCAATGGAGAAATTGGTTCCTGTCGGCATTCTGGAACCGGTTTCCGGCAGGTCGTACAAGTTTTTTGCTCCAACTGCAAAACCAGCAATTTCATTGTTGACGGTCTTCTTCTCTGGTGAGAGGAGAAAAAGCATGACCTGTGATCTGCACGGATGTTTGCTGTTTAAGCGTATAGAGATGTATTCCCAAATCTATGGGAATAAAATAAATGTCCTGTGAGGATTACAGTCTAGTTTTAGGAGAAATTCAGATGGGTAAAAAGTTCAAGGATTCACTTGAGTATCACTCCAGCGGCCGCAAAGGCAAGATCGAAGTTATCTCCACCAAGCCGTGCCAGACAGCCGCCGACCTGTCGTTGGCCTATTCCCCGGGTGTGGCCGAACCTTGCCTGGCCATTCAGAAAAATCCGGAAGACGCCTATAAGTATACCGCCAAAGGTAATCTGGTAGCGGTCGTATCCAACGGAACCGCGGTACTCGGCCTTGGCAACCTGGGCGCACTGGCCGGTAAACCAGTCATGGAAGGCAAGGGCATCCTCTTCAAACGCTTTGCCGACATCGACGTTTTCGACATCGAACTTGACACCGAAGACCCGGACGAAATCATCAAGGCCTGCCAACTGCTGGAGCCGACCTTCGGCGGCATCAACCTGGAAGACATCAAGGCCCCGGAATGCTTCTATATCGAGGAAACACTTAAAAAGACCATGAACATTCCGGTCTTTCACGACGATCAGCACGGAACCGCGATCATATCATCGGCCGCTTTGATCAACGCGCTGATGCTGGTAGGTAAAAACATCGAAGACATCCGGATCGTGGTCAACGGGGCCGGGGCATCGGCCAACTCCTGCGCCAAGCTGGCGATTGCGCTGGGTGTCAAGCCGAACAACATGATCATGTGCGACACCAAGGGTGTTATTTACAAAGGACGTACCGTTGGAATGAATCCCTACAAGGAACTTTTCGCAGCCGACACCCATTTCCGCACCCTGGAAGAAGCTGCCGTCGGCGCCGACGTGCTGTTCGGTCTCTCGGCAAAAGGGGCCTTTACCAAGGAGATGATCGCCAGCATGGCCCCCAACCCGATCATCTTTGCCATGGCCAATCCCGACCCGGAAATAACCCCCGAAGACGCCCATGCCGTCCGCAAAGACGTCATGATCGCCACCGGACGCTCCGACTATCCAAACCAGGTCAACAACGTGCTCGGCTTCCCATTCATCTTCCGGGGAGCGCTGGATGTACGCGCCACCTGTATCAACGAAGAGATGAAACTGGCCGCCGTGCATGCGCTTGCCAGTCTGGCCCGCGAAGAGGTGCCGGAGTCGGTCTGCAAGGCTTACGGCAATGTCAAATTCGCCTTCGGACGCGACTACATCATTCCCAAACCCTTCGACCCTCGCGTCCTGCTGCACGTCGCCCCGGCCATCGCCCAGGCCGCGATGGAAACGGGCGTTGCCCGCCAGCCGATCGAGGACATGGCCAAATACATCGAGCACCTCGAATCGACCCAGGGCAAATCCAAAGAGATCATGCGCATGGTAATCAACAAAGCCAAGAGCGACCCCAAGACGATCGTCTTCCCCGAGGGTGACAACGAAAAGATCATCAGGGCTGCCAAAGAACTGGTGGAAGAAGGCATTGCCAATCCGATCCTGATCGGCGACAAAAAGACAATTGAACAGAAAATGGCGGAACTCCATATCGAACAGGACATACCGATCATCGATCCCGCCGACTCGGAACTGACCGATAAATACATCAACGAGCTGTACCAGCTTCGGCAGCGCAAAGGTCTGACTCTCTCCGAATCGGGTCGAATCCTGCGGCGCAAGTCACGCACCCATTTCGGTGCAATGATGGTCCGCATGGGTGACGCCGACACCCTGCTGGGTGGCATCGACACTCACTACCCGGAAACTATCCGTCCGGCACTGGAGGTCATCGGCAAGCAGCAGGAACTTTCTAGTGTGCATGGCCTCTACATGATGGTCACTAAAAACAAGGTCTACTTCCTGGCCGATACCACCGTCACGATCGATCCGACCGCCGAGGAACTGGCCGAAACCGCCATCCTAGCCGCCGAGAAGGTGCGCATGCTGGATATCGAACCACGGGTCGCCATGCTTTCCTTCTCCAACTTCGGCTCGGTAAAACATCCCCAGGTTGATAGGGTGCGAAAAGCTACAGAACTTGTAAAGCAAAGAGCTCCTGACCTGATTGTTGACGGAGAGATGCAGGCCGATACCGCAGTGGTACCAGAGTTGCTGGAAGGCTTCACCTTCTCCAAGCTAAAAACAGATGCCAATATTCTGATCTTCCCGGACCTCACTTCCGGCAATATCTGCTACAAGTTGTTACACAATCTCGGAGGCGCCGAAGGTATCGGACCGATCCTGATGGGGATGAACAAGCCGGTGCATGTTCTGCAGCGTGGAGATAGTGTCGATGATATCGTCAAGATGGCCGCAATAGCGGTAGTGGATGTAAATAATTACGAATAATTTTTTTGACATGAACAAGTGTTGAATGTGTTTTGCATGCGAAAAATCGAGGTGATATATGGCAGACGTATTGCTTGAGAAACCAGTAGATGGCGTTGCAATTGTAAAATTGAATCGTGTTGAAGTAAAAAATGCGCTTAATCTTGCGGTGCGCCAGGATCTGTCCTTACTTTTTTCCGAATTAGGTGCTGATCCCAGCATCCGTTGCATCGTGCTTACCGGTGGTGACAAGGTATTTGCAGCTGGTGCAGACATCCGGGACATGGCCGACAAAGGTGCCATAGATATGATGCTGCGAAACATTCACCTTTTGTGGCAGGCGATCGCATCATGTCCCAAACCGGTTATTGCTGCGGTCAACGGCTATGCCTGGGGCGGTGGTTGTGAGCTGGCGATGCATGCCGATATCATCATTGCCGGCGAAAGCGCCACCTTTTGTCAGCCGGAAGTCAAGGTCGGCATTATGCCCGGTGCCGGTGGAACGCAGCGGCTTACCAGGGCGGTCGGGAAGTTCCAGGCAATGAAGATGATCCTCACCGGGTCGCCGGTGTCGGCCCGCGAAGCCTTTCAAATGGGGCTGTGCAGCGAGGTGCTCCCCGACGACGAAGTCCAGGGGGCTGCATTGAAAATGGCTTCGCAAATTGCCGCTATGCCCCCGATTGCGGTAATGCAGATGAAAGAGGTGCTGTTGGCGGGCCAAGATATGTCCCTTGAGGCGGCACTCATTCTCGAACGGAAAGCATTCCAGCTCCTTTTTGATACGAAGGATCAGAAAGAAGGCATGAAGGCCTTCCTTGAAAAACGAAAGCCGGTATATCAGGGGAGATGATATGAGTTTCGATGCACATGCAGATAAGTTGACCTTGGGGATTGTCGGTGCCGGAATCATGGGCCGTGGAATCGCCCAGATAGCCGCCCAATCAGGAGTTCGTGTCCTATTGTTTGATACCAGGCAGGGGGCGGCCCGCGAGGCATTCGAATCGATACAGGGTACCCTGGACAAGCTTGTGCAGAAGGGGAAAATATCCTCATCAAGTCTGGATGCGACCCTTCAACTCATATTATGCGTAGATTCTTTACAGGAACTTTCGTTCTGCAACATTGTCATTGAGGCAATTGTGGAAAAGCTTGATGCAAAACATCAGCTTTTCAAGGATCTGGAAGCGGTTGTGCCCGAAGAATGTATCCTAGCAACGAACACTTCTTCGCTTTCAGTCACCGAAATCGCTGCGGCCTGTCGTATCCCTGGCCGGGTTGCCGGATACCATTTCTTCAATCCGGTCCCGCTCATGAAGCTGGTGGAGGTCATTGATGGTCTGCTGACATACAGCGGGGTAGGGGAGAGTCTGGTTGAACTGGCTCGACGCATGGGACATACACCGGTGCGCGCCAAGGATACTCCGGGATTTATCGTCAATCATGCCGGCAGAGGTTTTGTTACGGAATCATTACGAATACTCGGTGAAGGAATAGCCGAACATCAGGATGTGGATCGAATCATGAGACAGGGGGCCGGTTTCCGCATGGGCCCCTTTGAATTGCTGGATCTGACAGCCCTTGATGTCTCGCATCCGGCCATGGAGGCGATCTACAATCAGTATTATCAGGAACCGCGTCTGCGTCCATCTCCGATTGCCCGTCAGCGCCTTATCGCCGGTCTGTTGGGAAGGAAGACGAAACAAGGTTTTTATGCCTACACGGATGGCACCCAGGAGGTTCTGCCCGAGGATTCAATTTCTTTAAAGCGACCTGCCAAGATTTGGGTCAGTCCTGAACAACCCGACATACATGCCATGGTCAGCGAGCTCGTGTCCAAACTGGGCGGGACGCTGGACACACATTCCGTTCCGGCACAGGAGTCCCTTTGTATCGTTATGCCGTTAGGAAGTGATGCTACCACATCCTGCCTAGCCCAGGGGCTAGACCCGCGGCGTACAATTGCGCTTGAGACGATCTGCGGCCTGAATACACGCCGCACGCTTATGACAACTCCTGTTACCACTGCTGAAATGAAGGAGGCCGCCCAAGGCCTGTTCGGGAGCGATAATGTACCGGTAACGATTATTCACGACAGTGCTGGTTTTGTTGCACAACGTGTGCTGGCGGTAATCGTCAATATCGGTTGTGATATTGTTCAACAGCGGATTACATCCCCGGAAGACCTCGACCGGGCTGTGACCCTTGGACTCGGGTATCCCAAAGGTCCCTTGGCCTGGGGTGATGAGCTTGGTCCAAAGAATATTCTGGCCATACTTACGGCCATGTCCGAATTTTATGGCGACCCGCGCTATCGACCGAGCCCCTGGCTCACAAGGCGTGCCAAACTCGGAATATCGCTACTAACACCAGAAAACTAAGAAAGAAAGGTATCTACATCATGCTGAATGCTTTTATTTATGATGGTCTGAGGACACCATTCGGGCGCCATGCCGGCAACCTGGCCGCGGTCCGACCAGACAACCTGGTTGCAGGGGTAATCAAGGCTTTGATAGATCGTAATGGAGTGAATCCCGAACTGATCGAGGATGTATTGCTTGGATGTACGAATCAGGCCGGTGAAGACAGCCGGAATGTGGCGCGACACGCCCTGCTGCTGGCAGGTTTGCCGACCGCTATCCCCGGTCAGACCGTCAACCGGCTCTGTTCAAGCGGCCTTGCCGCTGTTGCGGATGCTGCTCGAGCGATAACCTGCAACGAAGGCGAACTGTATTTGGCTGGCGGTGTCGAAAGCATGAGCCGAGCACCGTTTGTGTTTGCAAAATCCGAATCAGCGTACAGCCGTGACGTACGCGTGTTTGACTCAACCATCGGGGCTAGATTCCCCAATCCGAAAATCATCTCCGGTTTTGGTGCTGAGACCATGCCGGAGACCGCAGATAATGTTGCACGGGATTATGGCATAGGCAGGGAGGATTCGGACCGTTTTGCTGCAGCATCACAGGCGCGCTATGCAGCAGCGAAAGCCGCCGGTTTTTACGGTGATGAGATCTGCCCGGTCACGATACCCCAGGGCAAAAAGCCGTCCTTGGTTGTATCGGAAGACGAACATCCTCGCCCGGATTCAGATTTTGAAGCGCTTTCCCGTCTCAAGCCCCTGTTTGAAGGTGGCGTTGTCACAGCAGGAAATGCATCCGGTGTAAACGATGGTGCAGCAGTTTTATTGCTCGGTAATCGCACCATTGAAGAACGGCTTGCCAGAAAACCCATTGTCCGTGTCCTGTCCTGTGCGGCGGCCGGAGTAGATCCGCGTATCATGGGTGTTGGTCCTGTGCCGGCCATAATTAAGGCCTTGGGGCGGGCAGGTTTGACTCTTAATGATATGGA
The DNA here is from genome assembly GCA_001824635.1 of Planctomycetes bacterium GWF2_50_10. Classification (GTDB taxonomy): domain Bacteria; phylum Planctomycetota; class Phycisphaerae; order Sedimentisphaerales; family GWF2-50-10; genus GWF2-50-10. The sequence continues at coordinate 15,298 of MHYB01000050.1, read as the reverse complement.
CATCATCGAAATCAATGAGGCCTTTGCCACCCAGGTTCTAGGATGTCTCAAGCTGCTTGAGGTCTCTTTTGACGACAGCCGGGTAAATCCCAATGGAGGTGCAATTGCGCTCGGACACCCGCTTGGCGCCTCCGGTGCGCGCCTTGCCTTGACGGTTGCTCGTCAGTTGCAGCGAAGTAATGGTCGTTACGCTGTGATCAGCCTATGCATAGGTGTCGGTCAAGGTCTGGCGGTTGTCGTGGAAAGGTGTTAAGGCAACATTCTCCTCTCCTTTAAGCTAAGGCTCAGGGTTTTAGTTTAAAGGGGAAACTTTTTGAACCGGAGTCTGCAAGTTATGGAAGCAACCCGCGAAATATACTGGAACATAGGCCACGGGGTTGTGATCCCCATGTACATACTTGCCTTTGCCGCCTTCGCCGTCTTGGCCTGGGGCTTCTGGCAGCGTCTGCCGGTCTGGCGCCAGGGAAAAGCGCTGGACCGTTTCAGCAGTTACGATGAACGGGTCATGCGTATGACTCGTGACGTCTTTAGCCAGGAAAAGATCTTCCGGGTCACGGCTGGAGGTGTATTCCACTCCCTGTTCTTCTGGGGCTTCCTGATTCTGTTTGTCGGCACCATGCTGGTCATGATTCAGGCCGATTTATTTACCCCGCTGCTGCACATCAACCTCCTGTCAGGAGAATTCTATAAGGGCTTCTCGCTGGTACTGGACCTGGCTGGACTTATCTCACTTGCCATGTTGACTGGTCTCATCATACGTCGCTTTGTCATCAGACCCAAAGGTTTGGAGATTGTCCGGGACGACTACATCGTCCTGCAACTACTCTTTGCCATACTCCTTACCGGATTCTTCCTCGAAGGCGCCCGTATGGCGGCCACTGAACTGAGGCAGAATCCCGGTCTGGCGTACTTCTCCCCGGTCGGACTGCTGGCTGCCCAGGTGTTTGACGGCATGAGCCAGGATGTTGTCCTGCTCAGCCACAAAACTCTCTGGTGGATTCACTTCGGCCTGGTGCTCGGCTTCTTCTGCGCCATACCCTACACCAAGTTGCGCCACATACTGACTACCAGCGCCAACGCCTTTCTGGCACCGCTGGAACCCAAGGGCACCATCGCTACCATAGACATGGAAGACGAAAGAATAGAGCAGTTCGGTGTGGCTGCCATTAGCGACCTGACTTGGAAAGACATCTTCGATGCTGACGCCTGCACCTCCTGCAAGCGTTGTCAGGACAGCTGTCCGGCCCATGTCACCGATAAACCGCTTTCCCCGATGAAGGTCATCAAACAGATCGGGGAGCTGGCCGAGGACAACCCCTCAGGCAACCTGATCGAAACCGTCAGCCAGGACGCCATCTGGTCTTGCACCACCTGTCGTGCATGTCAGGACATTTGTCCTGCCAACATAGAACATGTTAACAAGATCCTTGAGATGAGAAGGAACCTGACCCTGATGGAGGGTGCCTTTCCCGGTGACGAAGTCCGCACCGCCGTCAGCAACATCGAAGTCAACGGCAACCCCTTCGGTATGGCCTACGCCGCTCGAAGTGAATGGTCCGAAGGTCTTGGTGCCACCATACTTGAGAGCGGTGAAGAGGTGGACATCCTCTACTTCGTCGGCTGCTACGCATCCTTCGACAAACGCAACCAGCAGATCGCAAAAAGCTTTCTCACGATCTGCTCGTCCGCCGGCATCAAAGTCGGAATCCTCGGCAAAGAGGAAAAATGCTGCGGCGAGCCTGTCAGAAAATTAGGCAACGAATACCTGTACCAGATAGTGGCCCAGGAAAACATCGAACTGATCAAGGCCTACAACATCAAAAAAATTGTCACCACCTGCCCGCACTGCTTCAACACCTTGGCGCGGGATTACAAAGACCTGGGACTGGAGATACCGGTAGAGCACTACAGCACCTACGTATGTAGCCTTATCGCAGACGAGCGCCTGAAACTTGAACCGGAACCCTTTGATTTCACTTACCACGATTCCTGTTATTTGGGACGCTATATGGACATAATCGAACAGCCGCGCAGCATCCTCAAGGCAGCAGGAGGCCTCATCACAGAAATGGACAAGTCGCGTTATGATAGCTTCTGCTGCAGTGCTGGCGGAGGTCGCATCCTGGCGGAAGAAAAAGTCGGGAGCAAAATCAGCGAAGCCAGGGTCAAGATGGCCACAGACACCGGAGCTCCGTTGCTGATATCCAACTGTCCCTTTTGTCTGACCATGTTCGAAGACGGCATTAAGACCGGCGGAGCGGAAGGGGTGCTTGTTGTCAGGGATCTGGCTGAGATCGTTGCGGAGCGGATAGCGGTATCGGCTGACCGTTAACAGTGTAAGGCAGCTTGCTACATGAGCAGGAGAAGTACGCAGATTCCTGTCAACAGGAGTAGAGTATGGCGTTGAGAAATTTAAAAAGTTCACGAAAATATGAACTGAATAACTTGGTTGAAGCGTTCACGATACTCTCTAAGATTTTTGACTCGAATGAGAGCCTTGGCTTAACCCAGTTAAGCGATGACACACACATTTCAAAAAACAAAACATTTCGTTTGCTTTCAACGTTTGAGCAGTTCGGAATTGTGGAAAAAAACGAAAAGAGCAAATATAAGATAGGAATTGCTACTATTGGCATTGCTCGCAATATCATGGAGAAGTCATCCGTTCGGGATGCGATTCGGCCATACATGGAAGGGGTGGTCAAGGCTGTCAACGAAGCGGTTTACTTTGCCTGTTACATGTCTGGTGGAGCCTTGTTGGTGGATTATGTGGACTGTCTTCATCCCGTAAAAGCCACTTCGCTTGTTGGTAGGTTACTGCCGCTTCCCACTAGGGCCAAAGTTGTCAATAAATGCAAAGGCTCGACCATGCTTGCTGATATTGCGATTGATGTAGGTGGCCTGGACATTGATATAACAACCGTATCCATACCTTTCATTAATGATCTGGGTATTGAAATTGGGGCGCTGGTGGTGCTGGCTCCAAATTTTCGGATGTCTAGAGAGCGCATAGATACCGAGATTGCTCCGGCTCTCAAGGAGGTCATGCGGCGACAGGCACTGCCGCCTACCAATGTTGCGGAAGACATGTATCGGCCTTCTGCTCATCCCGTCGAGAGGGAGTACGGGATACAATCAATATTATTTACTGGCATGCCGCAACAATCGGATAAAGCGATACTGGTTGCTCGCAGTTGAAATTGGCTGTTGAAACATAATGTATACGAGTAGGTAACTGCATGGATGATGTCGTTCTGGACAGAATATTTTTATGATAAAGCGCACATCCCGGTAATCGCGATAGGAGGAATTTATGAAACTACTGGTGTGTATCAAACAGGTCCCTGATTTGGAATCCCGCTTCAAGCCTGATTCGGAAGGGGTCTGGTACAGCGAATCCGATCTGGCCTGGAGGATGAACGAATACGACGAGTTCGCCGTGGAGCAAGCGGTTCAGCTGCGCGAAAAACTAGGAGAAACTGTCGAGCTGACGGTCCTTTCCATTGGACCTGATCGTGTGGTTGAGGCGATCAAAAAGGCTCTTGCCATGGGATGCGACAACGCTGTTCATATTCAGGATCCAGTTGCCGCAGCAAAAGACCCCTGGCAGATCGCTTCTGTCATTGCCGTCTATGCAAAAGATAAGGGCTATGACCTGATCTTCACCGGTATGCAGTCTCAGGATCGTGGATCGGCCCAGGTTGGGGTGATGGTTGCCGAACAGCTTGGATACTCCAGCTGTACTACTCTGGTAGGCTTTGAATACGACAGCGGTGTTGTGACTGCCAAGCGTGAATTGGAGGGAGGGATCAAGGGTGTCGTGAAAATGAAGACTCCCGCTCTGGTCACCTGCCAGTTGGGTCTCAACGTACCGCGCTACCCGACTCTGCCAAACATTATGAAATCCAAGAAGAAGGAGATCATAACGCTGGCTGTTTCCGATCTGCTTACTGCTGAGCCATTGGCAGCAACAATTAGCTTTTACTCCCCGACCAAAAAAGGTGGTGGGCTAGTCTTGGAGGGTGAAGTGGCCAGCCTTGTTGATCAGGTGATCGGGATATTGAAAGAAAAAACATCGGTATTGAGATAGGGGGGGGCATGAAAACACTACTTATAGGCGAATACAGGGAAGGCAAGCTGCTTGAATCGACCTACGAACTGCTCGGCTTTGCAAGTCAATTGGGTGCCGAAACAGCCTTTCTGCTGGTGGCGAATGAATTCCAACTCCCGGCTTACGACGGCATGCTCTACCTGGCAGATGTGGATATTTGCGGTGAATACAATCCGGATCTACACAAAAAGCTGGTTTTAGACGCGGTAAAGCGTGAAAACCCAGACTACATAGTATTTCTTCATTCGTCTTACGGTTGGGATTTAGCCCCGAGGGTCGCAGCATCACTCAAGGTTGCCCAGATTTCTGAAATAATAGCCATCGTCCCCGGAGGTTTTGAAGTGGGCAGCTGCAATGCAAAAATGCGCCGCACAGTTAAGCCGAACGGTACCAAGGCGGTTTTAACCATCCAGGCCGGGGCTTTCCCGTCTGAGAGGACGGGCACCTCACCCAAAGTTCAGAAACTGACTGCCGAAAGTACCGGCGCGCTGGAATTCTTGGGTTACGAAGCGGCTGAAAAGAAGGATGTCGATCTGGGCAAGGCGGAAGTCATTGTTTCCGCAGGACGGGGAATCGGCAAAAAGGACAATGTACCGGTTATCGCTGCCCTGGCCAAGGCGTTGGGAGGCGAGGTGGGTGCAAGCCGCCCGGTGGTTGATGCCGGCTGGGTGGAGCACAGTCATCAGGTCGGCACCACCGGCCAGACAGTATCACCAAAGCTCTATGTTGCCTGCGGTATCTCTGGAGCCATACAGCATCTGGCCGGGATGAAGAAGTCGGATTTCATCATTGCAATCAACAAAGACAAGGACGCACCGATCGGTGAGGTCGCCGATGTGCTAGTCGTGGCTGACGTCCTGCAGTTTGTGCCGGCTCTGACTCAAAAACTTCAAAACGTGTAAGAATGAGGAGAAGCAGATGATAAAAGATGAGAGTACTATCAAACTGATGATCGATACGGTGTCAAGTTACGTCAAGGATCGTCTGATTCCGATAGAAGAGGAATGTGCAGAAAACGACTCAATTCCTCATGAAATTATCGATGAAATTAGGGATCTTGGCTTGTTTGGTCTTTCGATTCCGGAAGAATATGGTGGATTGGGACTTACCCTTGAAGAGGAGATGCTGGTTGTTTTTGAATTGTGCCAAGCCTCTCCGATATTTCGTTCCGTTATTGGCACAAACGTTGGTATTGGAGCCTTGGGGATTGTACTAGACGGTACTGAAGAACAAAAGCTGAAGTACCTTCCGAAACTGGCCAGTGGCGAACTTATCGGTTCTTTTGCTCTTACAGAGCCTGAAGCTGGTTCTGACGCCGCCTCATTGCGTTCCACGGCGTTGCGAGATGGCGATGATTATATTATCAACGGTACCAAACGCTTTATTACCAATGCTCCCGAGGCTGGTATCTTTACTGTATTTGCGCGCACTGATTCCGAGAACAAGGGCGCTGGAGGGATTTCGGCTTTTCTGGTCGAAAAAGGAACTCCCGGGCTGTCACTTGGCAAAAATGAGAAAAAGATGGGGCAGTGGGGCGGACATGTCTGTGATGTAAATTTTGATGATTGCCGAGTGCCGGTTTCCGCGATAATTGGTGGTAAGGAGGGGCAAGGCTTTAAGACTGCCATGAAGACTCTGGATAAATCTCGTACGCATATTGCTGCTGTCTGCGTGGGTGCCTCTGATCGTATTATTAAAGAGGCATTGTCCTACGCAGTAGAGAGGAAACAGTTCAGTAAACCTATTAGTGATTTCCAGTTAATTCAAGCCATGCTGGCAGACAGTAAGGCAGAAGCATATGCTGCACGCAGCATGGTTCTGGAAACCGCCCGCAAATATGACTTGAAGAAAAATATCTCGACAGAATCATCATGCTGTAAGCTCTTTGCCTCCGAAACAGTATGCAAAATTGCCGATCGTGCTGTACAAATCCTTGGCGGGTCCGGTTACATCAGGGATTATGCTGTTGAGCGATTCTATCGAGATGTTCGACTGTTTCGCTTGTACGAGGGTACCAGCCAAATCCAGCAACTGATCATTGCCCGTAATATGATCAAAGAAATCAATTGATTCTTATACATTCAAGCTACACTCCATTTATCCTCCGCATATAACGGAGGATAAAAAATAGCCACACACATTACATGCTATATAGTATGCAGTGTGCTTTGAAATAAACAAAATGAGATTTCCAAGCTCATAGTTTCGTTTACATCAAACTGAAGTCCGCCGGACACGACCCAAGTACAGATAGAGCTTTTACCAACACCTTGGTGCGACTTTATCGTCAAAACCTATGACATCCACGTTTTGGAAGAAGCTTTTGCGTTTCAAGGAGCGATCAGCTGTTGGGTCGCCGCCATCTCCATGGTAAGCCCATCTCCGAGGCTTACACCACCCTGAAGGGCTGCCTGACCCTGGGCACGCGCAATCCTCCTCTAGAACTAAGAAGGGGACATCTTATCATGGAAGTCCCCTTTTATCTGCGTGCGTGCTTCCTGCTGTGAACCCGGTTACTACTGGTACCTTGCCCTACATGGCTGCGAGAACCTGTAGCCGGGACTCCGAATTAGGGAGTGGCAACAGCGCAGGCGCTGGTTCAATTCGCCTCCACCTATGGACCCATACTGTACCGCACGCGGTGCACTCAAGCAGGTCCTTGTAGCCTTCTGAGTGCATGTATATTTCGATCCCTTTTTTTTTGTTACATTTCGGGCATTGCATGGTGAAATCTCCTGTTGCATGATTTATGATATATAACCTCAGCATATAGAACACAAAGGTTACTTGCAAGGGCAAAATATCAAAAAAATTATCTAAAACAATAGTTTACCAGATTTTTGCCCCTCTCCTAAAAAGTCGCTATTTTAAAACAACCGTTGGCTCTGATTGTAATCTATCTTGCCATTTCGAGGTAACTATTCAAATAATAATATAAAATACCACAATAGAACAAGGTCACAGAAAATGTCGCATTTTTGCATTATTCTCACGTAAGCGTTACACCTCTTTCGATTTAATTTTCGGGCCTTTTGGGGAGAACTCTTGTTTGATTTTTGGAACTAACTGCGAGTGTCAAACCTACGCATTTGTAAAAAATATAAGACGAACTGTGATAACACCGAATATCCAACACTTACGGCCTGCTCTAAAAACCGACAGGTCAAAGCAACGCCCGTTCTTCGGCATTATGTCGCATTGAAGACAGTCTGGCTGTGGTTTTAAAAACACGAGGAGTTTGTCGAGCTTAGCCCCAAATGGCACATTTTAACCAATATTTACAGCTGTGTTGCCATTCAGAAAATATTTTATGGTTTTATAGCTGAAATTTGTAAGTCACTTTACAGTTGCAAGTATAACCATATTTCAACGCATGCCCTTGGAAAATGGCATGCAAAGGAGTCTCACAATGGCAAGAGGCACAGTAGTAACTGACTACATGGGCTTTCAGGGATTATTAACCGATGAAGAAAAGCTAGTTAGGGAAACTGCTCGTATGTTTGTGAATGAAGAAGTCTTGCCGATAATTGATGAACATGCTCAGAAAGAGACCTTTCCAATCCATCTGATTAAAAAAATGGGTGAGCTGGGGTTCTATGGTCCAAACCTGCCGGAAAAATACGGGTGCGCAGGGCTTTCCAACGTTGCCTACGGGCTGCTGATGTATGAGCTTGAACGCGGCGATTCAGGACTACGCAGCTTTGCCTCAGTTATGGGCTCACTGGTCATGTATCCAATCTTTGCCTATGGAAGTGATTCACAGAAAGATTATTGGCTCCCAAAGTTGGCCAGCGGCGATGTGATCGGCTGTTTCGGCTTGACCGAACCAGACTTCGGTTCAAACCCTGCCGGAATGCGTACGAATGCGGTTCGTGACGTATGCGGGAAATGGCGCATCAATGGATCCAAGATGTGGATCACAAATGGCAGCATAGCAGATGTGGCTGTGGTGTGGGCAATGACCGACGAGGGCATTCGGGGTTTTCTAGTTGAAAAGGGGGCAGCCGGGTTCTCCGCTCCACAGATGCATGGCAAATGGAGTCTGCGTGCCTCGGTAACTTCCGAGCTGATCTTAGATGATGTCATTGTTGATGAGGATAAAAGCCTGCTACCGAATATCAAGGGGATTAAAGGGCCGCTCGGCTGTCTTACTCAGGCCCGCTATGGTATAGCATGGGGTGTTCTGGGGGCCGCAGATGACTGTTATCAGACCGCCCTTGAATACTCCCTGAACCGTATCCAGTTTGACCGCCAGATAGCTTCGTTTCAGCTTCAGCAGAAAAAACTGGCTGAAATGGTAACTGAAATAACAAAAGGTCAACTACTGGTTATGCAGCTCGGACGCTTGAAAGATCAGGGGAAATACTCTCCTGCCCAAGTCTCCATGGCGAAGATGAACAATGTCAATATCGCCATAGAAATTGCCCGTACTGCCCGCACCATTTTGGGGGCGAATGGCATCATGGGAGAGTATCCAATTATGCGCCATGCTAATAACTTGGAGGCTGTCTATACCTATGAAGGTACCCACGATATGCATCTTTTGATAATCGGCCAGGAAGTAACCGGAATCCCGGCATACCGCAACTGACACTGTTAACGGATTTATCTACAATATTGAAGGCATTTCTCCGACTGGTACGGCGCTCCGTGATTGCAACATGTCTTTTACCAGCCAGTGGCACCTGGTGACATGGCGGCCTCCATGATTGAAATTCTATCAACGTATTGCCAAAAGTTATTAAAGTACGAAATCGTGAATGTTAGCACTAATCTGTTTTTATTTCCGGTACGTGTCTCTATAACCGTATACCTTGTTACGGCATTTCCCATCGACAGGAGACAATTGGGATTCCCAAGTCCCGATTTATCTGTTCTTGTATGACATGGCCCGCGGACTCCGACGGTTCTATTCATACTCGCCAATTACGGATAAAATCGTGTCGTCCTCGTAGCCCGTTATGTTCTCAGCATCCGCAATCCCCCTCTTTCGAAGCTGTACTTTCCCAGCACTAATGGGAACGCGGTTTTTCCCTACGCCCTACTAGATTCACTGTCTAGGCTTTACCCGTCTTGTTTGCAACATACTTCTCGGCTCAGCCACATTCAAGACTCGATACCGAGCGGATGGCAAATCCTTCCCCGACAGGGACATTCACCCTGCAAAATACGCCGGACTTTGCTTGGCGCGAAACGGTCTTGGTCATGCCAGCCGTCCTCCGATTAAGTGGTACGTGTATTTCGATATGCAGAACAAAATTATTATTATAGGTGTTTTACGAACCGAAGTATTTTATGGCAAAATTTATAACCAATATTTTTCTTGATTTTTAAATGTATTTAGTATATTCGATAACTATGTTCTATTTTTATATTTTGCTGTGCGAAATTTGTGCTGGTGCAAACGTGCTCGGCACAGCATGTTATGACTCCTGTTTCCTACATAGAGCGCTCTGCTATTGCACCAGACGGTTGATGGCCGTGTTATTTGTTATGTCGAATAACATGGTGGGAAAATGATTGTATGTTTTCATAAAAGGAAATTTTGTTCTATGGAGGAACATGTATGATGGAAATCACTAATTCTACTGGGTTGATAGGTGTCGAGGCTATGTTGGTAGCGGCTCAGACGGCCGCATCTGAGTTTAAGTCATTTGACAAAACTCAGGTTGAAAAAATTCTTCATGCGGTAGCTTCTGCGGCCAGTGACAAAGCTGAGTTTTATGCTGAATGGTCTGTGCGTGAAACTGGTTTTGGTTGCGTTGAAGACAAGCTTAAAAAAAATATGCGAAATTCGCTTGGTCTTCTTGAAGCATATAAGTGCTCTGATTTTATAGATTCACAAATTGACGAACAAAAAAAGATCATTTCTTTTCCAAAGCCTGCAGGGGTTGTTGTAGCGCTGGCACCTTGCACAAATCCTGTAGCAACCATTTATTACAAGGCTATGATCTCACTTATGACAAGGAATGCCGTCATTTTCTGTCCACATCCTGCGTCAAAAGATTGTTGTTCGCATGCGGCTGACTTGGTTGCTGCTGCTGCTGAAGCTGCTGGTGCGCCACGCGGTGTTATACAGGTACTTCGAAATCCCAGTATTCCTGTGGTTAATGAGTTGATGCAGTCGCGTTTAACAAATTTGATTTTGGCAACCGGCGGGCCGGCCATGGTCAGGGCGGCATATAGCTCGGGCAATCCCGCCATGGGTGTTGGGCCTGCTAATGTTGCTTGCTATGTGCATCACACTGCTGATCTTGATCGTGCGGCAGAAACTATTGTGTTTGGAAACAGTTATGACAACAGTTTACCTTGCACATGTGAGTCTGTCGTTCTGGTCGATAATGATGTTGCAGACCAACTAAAATTCAAATTACAGAGTTCTGGTGCATACTTTGTTAAGCCTTCTGAGGAGGCATCATTAAGGTCGTTATTGTTTGATTCTCATGAAACTGATAAGTGTGAAATGCCTCTGGGGAAAAGCGCTAAATGGCTTGCAGATAAAGCTGGTATAGCAATCCCTGAGGGTACCAAGTCTTTGGTGATTGAAATAGATACAATTGGTGAATCCGAACCGGTTAGTAAGGAAAAAATGTTTCCAGTATTGGGTTTTATCCGTGTCGCAGACCACAACGAAGCGATTGCTCATGCTCAGTCGATGTTGTCATTGATGGGTAAAGGTCACTCTGCTGTAGTTCACGCTGAAGATCCTAAAGTGGTTGTCGAATATGGAAGGTCATTGCCTGTATGCCGGATTGCGGTAAATACCTCTGGAGCCGCTGGTTCAGCTGGAGTTACTACCAATCTTGGACGCAGTTCGGTAATAGGAACGGGTTACTTTGGCGGTGGATCGATAGATGAGAATGTCGGTCCTAAACATCTCGTACAATGGACTCGGGTTGCATATGGTAAGGAAGTCGAAGTCGATATGCTCAATGTTGAACGTGCTGCAACATGTTGAATCCGTGAAACCTTAACCCCAAAAAAAGGAGATGATCATTATGTCTGGAAGCGAAGAAGTTGTTATTGACAAAAAGAAGTTTGGTCTGTCCCTTAATCCGGTTGCATTTGCACTTGCTCATCTGGCAATCATTTTTTTGGTAAGTCTTTTTGTGTGGAATATGTTTGCGGATCCAAAGCAAGCAATTTGGGCACTAAAACCAGGAGTCTTTGATGCCGTATTGTTCTGGATGATTATGGAGGTTGTGTTCTTAGTATTCATGCTTGAGTTTTGGCCCTTTACTGGCTTAAAACAACCCATTATGGGGCTAGCTGTATTTTTAACCAGTGCTGTCCTGGCTCTACTGACAGTGGGGATACTTGCCTATGGTGTAGGAAGATTAGTGCCAGCCTTTGATCCGAACGGAATGGGTTGGACCGCTTCAGGTATGATTGTTCTCATGGGTTTTTACTTTTACGGAATCTTAACCAATAGCATGGGCCATTGGCCTTGGATAGATCTAGGTCTCAAACAACCGGTGATTGCGATTATTGAGTTTTTCGAGGGATTCTTCTTTTGCTTTATCGGTTATCAGGTGCTCATATATCCGACCGTGTCCGGGAGTACAAAAATTATTATGTCATTACCTACAGCGGTTGGTTGGTTTTATTCTGTCATTTTAGTATGGCTTACGGTAAGTAATGCTCTGGATGGATGGCCGTGGAATCTATTGGGTACAAGAGCCAAAAACGCCATCGGTGCCTTCGTTGGCAACTTTATTATCGGCACAGGCGCATATTACCTGTTATTGGCCTTGCTGAAAGGTGTTCTGATTCCTGCCGAGGCTCAGGAAGTAATTGGAGCTGGGATTACCATGTGGCCTGCCCAATTAGGAGTTTGTATCGTATTTTGGATACTAACCTGGTCGATAGTTTTTGATAACAATCCCATAGATTCCATCGGTCGCAAGGTATCTAGAATAGTGATTACCTACAGTTTAGGTCTGATTACGTTTTTGGTCTTTACGCGTGGGTTGGCTGTAAACATACTGCATGAAGCCGAAGTAGTTAAAGGTTTCGGTGGAAATCCTCTCTCATTTATGGATTTGGCTGTTTTGGTCATGTTAATATATGCGATTTACTTCGGTTCTTACGGTTTTAATAGAAAAACAAAATAGTCAATGGGAAATTGCCGGGAATTGTCGGAACGGGCATGTGGGATTTGGTCGATGAGGAAATGGGTAAGTGATTCAGCATAATTTGAGGTAGCGATCTTTTTAACTCACAAGAAAGGACTTTACTATGTTTAGAGCGCGAATCTCGTTAATCATCTTTTTTTGCTTAGCCACAACAGTAGGTTACGCAGGCGACTTTACACTTACAAGCCCGACAATCAAATCTGGCGCTTTTCTCCCTGAAGAACAGGTGTTTAATGGATTTGGATGCTCAGGTAAGAATCTATCGCCTGCACTGAAATGGACGTCTGGTCTAAAGGGAACAAAGAGCTATGCGATTACGGTGTATGACCCTGATGCGCCTACGGGGTCGGGGTGGTGGCATTGGGTCCTCTACAATATCCCCGCGAATGTTAACGAGCTAGCCACGGGCGCTGGAGATCCAACCGGGAAGCTGTTGCCTTCGGGTGTCATTCAGGGCCGTACGGATTTTGGAACGCATGCGTTTGGCGGCGCGTGCCCTCCACAAGGAGATAAACCACACCCTTATATTTTTACGGTTTATGCGCTCAAGATTGAAAAAATTGAGGTTCCCGCAGATTCGAGCGCTGCGCTGATCGGATATATGATTATTGCGAATTCCCTTGGGAAAGCAAGCTTTACTGCCATGTATGGTCGCTAACCAGTTACCGCACTTGCCGGGAGGCCTGACGGCCTTTCGGCAAGTCAGCTTGGAAATCCTAACCCGTAACAACAGGAGCAGAGAATGTCCAACATGGCCTCTCCTTTTGGACTAGCCGGCCGAGTTGCCGTCATTACCGGTGGAAACCGTGGTATCGGGCGCTCGATAGCGCTTGGAATGGCCCGCGCCGGCGCGGCGGTTGCTGTGCTTTCTCGAAATGATGAGAAGAACAGTCGGGTACTTACTGAGCTAAAGGTTATTGGCGTTCCAGCAATTGCATTGCATCTGGACGTCACAGAGCGTGAAACTCTGTCCGGTGCGATTGCCGCGGTTGAAGACGCGTTGGGCGGTATCGATATTCTCGTGAACAACGCTGGGGTCGTGTACGTGACCGGCGGCATTCTTAACGAATCACCTGAAGTCTGGGACAAAACATTGGCCACGCACCTCGATGCCACTTTCCTGCTTTCCAAATATGCGGCAGCCTCTATGGTCAGTCGCAAACGAGGAAAGATCATCAATCTCGCAAGCATGTATTCCTATTTTGGCGCTGGAATGGTGCCGTGTTATGGCGCAGCCAAAGGGGCCATCGTGCAACTAACCAAAGCGATGGCTGTCGAACTGGCACCGCACAACATTCAGGTCAATGCGATTGCACCTGGCTGGATCGCCACCGAGATGACCGAGATGCCGCGCGAGAACCCTGATTTTGCAGAGTTCAACAAGATGATCCTCGCGCGTACACCTGCTGCTCGATGGGGGGAGGCTGACGAAATGGCCGGTGCGGCCATTTTCCTCGCATCTGCCGCCGCCGATTTCATCACTGGCGTTACTCTGCCAGTTGATGGTGGGTACTCGATCTGTTAGTCATTGTCATCGGTCTCGTGATCATCCGGAATTATAATGACAGAATCTGATCTGTGTATGAGTGCTCGACATGAGGAAACATTGCATGGCAAAGCAAAAAAATATTTATTGCTGACACCGGGCAGAACTGAGGAAAAACCACCACCAACATCTGGTTGATACACCTTGCGCTAAAGATGTATGTGGTTGTCGGCAGCTGAAGTCGCAGGAGTTGTCAAGTTGTGGCATTCATTCGACTTGGTAGAGCGGGGAGTAAAGTAGCACAACCAAGCCAAATATCTCCGGCTGGTAATCACAATTGTGATTGATTGGACAATATTTCAAGCTTGCCGTTCGATTGTGGAGAAAAACCCCTAGTCCCTGGACGTGGGGCATGCGGCCGATTTTTCAATTGTGACGATCGGACCCAGTCGATGTACGAAGCGGATCTCCGTTTCGGAGGAAACCACATCACTCCAGCGTTCCAGCGAGAACGCTATTTCACTCTTTCCCCCATCATAAACCGGCTGGGAAACTGCGGCTGCAACCGGCCTAGGGACGCTTGCTCCACTGATTGCCCAGGCAGAATACAGACCAGGAGGGGGAAGCAGTTCCTGCTGAGCCAACAGCATACAACCTCCGGGATTTCCCCAGCGCCCAGCCGTCGGTGCAACTTTCCCACATAAACCATAAGGGCGTCCCAGCATCCGTTCGGCGCTGCGGAAATCGGCAGCTACCACCGCTTGTCGGACCCGAGTTGAGGAAACCACATCACCCGCGAGGGAGAGGGGGGGCATCACGTGAACCGAAAACCCCAACTTTTCCCCTTCCTGACGAAGCAGGTCGATGGTTCCATTTCTTCCACGGCCGAAGGCGAAATCAGGCCCAACCCAGATTTCCACCGCTCCCAGACAGTCTCTCAAAGTTGATCTAACGAATTCCCTGGGATCTTGCGAGGCATACTCTGTGGTGAACCTGGCCCAGACCGTAAGAGCTATTCCCGCAGCCTCGATACGCCTGAGCCGTTCATCAAAAGTCGATATCATGGGCGTAAGGAGATGGGGAATAAGAACCTTGAGCGGGTGAGGCTCGAAGGTATATGCAACCGGAATAGCATGGAGAACCCTAGCTCGCTCGACGACGCGTTTCAGGATCTGGACATGCCCGAGGTGAACCCCGTCGAACTTGCCGATAGTCACGACAGAGCGGACATTCTGGGACGGTTTCAGCTTTTGATGTTCAATAACTTGCATACCATCAACCCCTTCCACGAAAATACTAAACACCCGGAACTGGAACTGCTTCACCCGGAGTTTCACGCTCTGTGACGTCCAGATGCAATGCAATTGCTGGTACGCCAAAGACCTTTAGCTCAACAAATACCTGACCATTCTTTTTATCATTTCGATAAAGTACGGCAATATCCCTCTCGAATGATGGGTTGCTCTCTGTTCGTCGTGTCATTGGTGCGGTAAGCAACTCGTAGATGGCAAGGTGCCGGATGTTGAGATTTACATGCCGTGCATTTAATTATCCATCTCCCTGAAC
>MHYB01000049.1:37702-38199 GCA_001824635.1 Planctomycetes bacterium GWF2_50_10 | reverse complement strand
ACCAAACCGGTAATTAAGACAATGGAGCGCATTGGCTCTAAGCTAATCGCTGGTTTGGAGGAACTAGGTCGTAAACACAAGGTGCAACTTAAGCTTGCCGGTCACGGCTGTGATTTTGCGGTATCATTTGACTACGGCGAGAGTTCGGGCAAAATACTTACTTTATACCTCCAGGAGATGGTCGCTCGCGGCATTTATGTCAGTGGTGTTGTTTATACTTGTTTTACGCACACAGATAGAGATGTTGACATGATATTGGCTGGGTCCGATGAAACGTTTGCGGTAATTAAAAAAGCTCTTGATGCAAATGATATCGATACGATGCTCAAGTGTCCTGTCCGACAGGTTGGGTTCAAAAGGTTGGTGTAAGCAATGAATAAATGTTAGCAGAGTCGATGAAAACGGCGATGTCGGAAATCTAGCCAAGCACAGTGAGCAGTGGTTCTTGTCACCAGTTCCGCATTATAGATGGCCTGATGAACTTGCAGATATAGATA
>MHYB01000049.1:31219-37695 GCA_001824635.1 Planctomycetes bacterium GWF2_50_10 | reverse complement strand
ACTCAAAATGCTCCAGGAATTTGAACGAAAAGGCCTAGTTTCTGATGCTCTGAATTTTGCCGCTTTTCGGATTTAAAGGAATCTGTTTTCAATAAGCTGCCACTGGGGTTTGGGGAATAATCTCATGAACTTGCGACAAAAATTGTCGTATAGAGATGTACATGGGTTTAATTGAAGAGTAAAAATGTTGAATGGAACAGAAGCACGGATCCGAGAGGTGCTGATCGATGTGGCCTGTCGGAAGACTAAAATATCATATGGGCAGCTCAATTCAGAGGTTCCTTTGCATCTTGATCTTAAGATGCCCACGGACAAGGCCTTTCTTGGCCACCTGCTAAGTATTATCAGCAAATATGAACATAGTCAAAACCGGCCGTTATTAGCTGCGCTGGTAACAAACGGAAAGGGCAGCCAGAAAGGCAATCCGGACAAAAGTTTTTTTGAACTTGCGCAGGAATTGGGCAGATTCGACAGTGAGACAGACAAAACGCCCTGGCTGGAGTTTGAGCAAAAGCTAATTTATGAGCAGTGGGAAAATGGTAGTGCTTAGTAGTCAGTGCAGTTAAGGCAGGGCGCAGAGGCGGCGGTGCGGGGCAAGAAGATGTTCTAAGAATTTGATTGAAATCGCACATGGGGATTTTGTAAGATCAGTTAAGGCTTGTAACTAAGTTCTAACAATTTTAAGGGGGGTATATGAAAAAGACACTGCTTTTGGTGGTAGGGGTAAGCTTTCTGTTTTTGATGGCGCAGGGATGCTCGCATTACAAGGTTACGGATGCCCAGAGCGGCAAGGCTTACTATACCAAAGATGTAGACAGGCTGTGGGGCGGCGGGGTGAAATTCGAAGATGAGGCAACGGAAAGGGAAGTCCGGCTCGATTCATCCAGAGTAGACCAGATAAGCAAAAAAGAATTTGACCAGGGTATCTACGGAACTAAAGACAGCAGGCAGTATGGCGAAAAGTGGGAAGATACCGACAATAGCGAAAAGCAGGATTGGGATAAGTGCGATTAGTGATTAGTAGACGCGGATGGGGAGGATTACGATGGGGATGCCCTGGTAGTAGAATCTGCGCTGGACGGCGAAGATGATGTTGTTGTGGAGCCAGCGGCCGAAGTAGAGTTCTTTTGGGAAGACGAGCTGGCCGCCGAAGAAGACGGCGGTTGGGTATTTGGCGAGAACATCCTGGGCGAGTTTCGCGATCTCTTCGACTACGTCGGTGGTTACGGATGTGTAGCACTCGCCGAAGAAGCCGTTGCGTTTTACGAGTTCGACGTACTGTTGAGCTTGCGAATGGGAGTGGTTTTTGAGGTGTTCGATTTCCGCGGTACCCTTGAAATTACCTGCATCGATAACGCCTACTTCGATAAACACAAAGTTCTTGAATGCTGCGCCGAAAAGGCGGTTGATATTAAAAAGAGTATGGAGGCCCAGGCCGTTGAATCCATTGACGAGCAGGACGGCGGTTTTTGCTGATGGATCGTGTTTTGGTTCCGGGCGGGTGTGATCTAGCTGGGGCTTCATATCAGAACTGCGGGCCAGGGTTGAAAGGACGCGCTCATCGAGTCTGCGGAGGAGCTGGAAAGTGTTTTTATAATGTCGCTTTATAAAAGAAACGGCGACAATAAATGCACCAGTTATAAGCAGCGTAATCCAGCCGCCTTCAGTGAATTTAAGCGCGGTAATTGTAACGAGGATGAATGTACAAAGCACCAGGCTTATTCCGGCCACGAGGAGTTTTCGTTTATATGATCTGCCCTGTGTTCTTTCATTGAACCAATGTCGTACCAAGCCCATCATCGTGAGTACGAATGTGATAAACACGTTTATAGAATAAAGCACAACGAGGTATCCCACCGATCCCTGTGTAAGTATCATCATGGCAAAGGAGGCAACGCCCATGATAATAACACCGTTTTGAGTTACGAGGCGGTCTGAGAGGATCGCGAGGCGGGTTGGGAGCCAGCGGTCGAGGGCCATGTTAGCCAGGACTCGCGGGCCGCCCAGAAATCCAGTTTGTGCGGCAATGAACAAGATAGCGGCTTCTGATACCAACGTAATCAGTACCAGGACAACAGCAGTGGTTGGGTTCCATGAGGCAGTAACGCTTTCAAAGAGCACGGCGTTTAAGGTTTTGGTCGCGAGGATTTTGGGGTCAACCTGGTTTACGCTGAAAAGGAGATAGGAGATGATAAGTCCTACTACGACGAATGAGAGTGAAACGATCATATAGACCATTGTCTGCCGGGCGGTGTGGACGCGAGGTTCGCGGAGGAGGGGTATGCCGTTGGAGACAGCTTCAAGACCAGTGAAAGTTCCGGCACCCATGCTGTATGCTCTCATTATGAGGTACAGGATGCCGAAAATACCTATCTTGGGATCGATGGCCATACGGTGCACTTCGGCGGAAGTCTGGGCGAGATGGTTTGGGAATTCTGAAGCGTGTGTGCCTATGGCGAAAACAATAAAGAAAAGATGGGTCAAAATAAATATCAGGAAAATGGGAACTAAAGGCAGGACGGATTCCTTGACTCCACGGAGATTTGTGACAGTAAGAAGAATTATTCCTACGAGGGCGAATTCGAGTTTTACAACATGATATTTTTCCGGGAGAAAGCTAAAAATCGCATCTGTTCCTGAGGCAATCGAAATAGCGATAGTGAGGACGTAATCAATAAGGAGTGCTGATCCGGCAACCATTCCAAAACTTGGGCTAAGGAGTTTTGACGCTACAAGATAGCCGCCACCGCCAGTAGGGAAAAGTTCAATAACCTGCGAATAGCTTGCTCCGATGACAATAATTGTTACCGCTACGGCGAAAGCAACAAAAATAGCGAGATGTTCGGCGCCGCGGAGGGCGAGGAAAGTTTCCTGTGGGCCGTAACACGAGGAGGATAAGCCGTCTGAGCCGAGGCCTACCCAAGCGAAAAAGGAGGCGAGGGCGAGGTTGTGGAAGACTGCGGGGTTGAAAGGGTTTAGCCGGCCGCCGATGACGAGGGACTTAACCTTGCTTAACCACGAGGGCTTATAATCGTTATCAGGTGTCATATTTTAAGCCGGATCGGAGCCGGACAATCCTTATTATTATCATTGGTCAAAATGTACAAGTCAGAGATTGTAACTAGAAAGGTTTTGGAACACAATAGGTAAGAGGGGGAAGGCGCAAGTTGGGATTGGGGGATAGAAAGAAATTTAAAATTTCATATTTTCGGTTACAAATTTATAAAAAACAGCGTTGGCGGGGGCGATAGAGCGGTTTTTGGGGCGATTGTGGATATTTCCTAGTAAGGAAAAAAAACGTGTTGTGAGGGTGGATCGCGGTATGTGCGCGGTATCGAAGCGGGTTCAATGGAGGGTGCTGTACAGGTGGGAAGCGGGTTGGTGAGGGTGGGGTGAGAGTGGGGAAAGATTTGGATGGAACAATTCGGGAACAAGTGCATAGTGCCTAGTGCAGGAATTGTGCAACAGTCTTGAGGAAGCACAAACCCCCGATTTCCATCGGGGCTGGTTAATTGTTACTTAAAAATGTCGTTTATGGTCGTCAACGGGTAGGGTTGGTATTGTGGATATTATGGGGCTTTTGGGGTTTGGTGTTCAATTTTGGGCAAAAAATAAATTTTAATATTTTTGTGTTTGCAGTTTTCACAGGGGGGCTGTAAAGTATCGACTTCGTTTTGTAGAACCGAGGGAATCCCTACACTTATTTTTAGGTGGGGCGAGCTTGATTCGGTTCTAAGCGTATTTAAGTTATACGTTTTTCAGTAGACCTAATGCGGTAAGTTGTTATCGCATATCGCTGCTGTAGCTCAGTTGGTAGAGCGCGTCCTTGGTAAGGACGAGGTCATGGGTCCAAATCCCATCAGCAGCTAAGTTAACAGTAATAAGCCCGGCGGCGGACGCCGGGGCTGTAAAGCGGGAAAATAAGCCAACCCGCGAATATAACAGGATTAATAACCGGAAACTATATAGCGAATTGGAGGTTATCAGATGGCTAAGGCGATATTCGAGCGCACGAAACCACATGTAAACGTGGGTACGATCGGGCACATCGACCACGGTAAGACGACATTGACGGCCGCAATAACAATGCGTATGAATGTGAAAAACGGCGGCAAGGGCACAGTAAAGAAGTATGATGAAATCGACAATGCCCCTGAAGAAAAAGAACGCGGCATTACGATCAATACCGCCCATGTCGAATACGAGACAGGGAATCGTCACTATGCTCACGTTGACTGTCCCGGTCACGCGGACTATGTGAAGAACATGATCACCGGCGCCGCCCAGATGGACGGTGCGATACTGGTGGTTGCTGCGAGCGACGGCCCGATGCCCCAGACTCGCGAGCACATCCTGCTTGCCCGTCAGGTTAACGTGCCGAAGATGGTTGTATTCCTTAATAAGATCGATCAGGTTGACGATCCAGAGCTGATCGAACTGGTTGAGATGGAACTTCGCGAACTGCTGAGCAAGTATGAATTCCCGGGCGATGAGATCCCGATCATACGCGGTTCGGCACTGAAGGCGATGGAAGCCGAAGGCAAAGACGATGCGGCATGCAAATGCATCGATGAGCTTATGGAAGCAGTGGATGCATATATCCCTGTTCCCAAGCGTGAAGTCGATAAGCCATTCCTTATGCCTATCGAAGACGTATTCAGCATCAAGGGCCGCGGTACAGTGGGTACGGGTCGTGTTGAGCGCGGAATCGTGCATGTCGGCGACGAAATCGAAATCATCGGCATGAAGAAAGACACCAAGAAGTCGGTTGTGACCGGCGTAGAAA
This sequence comes from Planctomycetes bacterium GWF2_50_10, assembly GCA_001824635.1. Classification (GTDB taxonomy): domain Bacteria; phylum Planctomycetota; class Phycisphaerae; order Sedimentisphaerales; family GWF2-50-10; genus GWF2-50-10. Next base: position 32,909 of record MHYB01000049.1, on the reverse strand, counting down.
TGTTCAATAAGACGCTGGATGAAGGTCAGGCTGGCGACAACGTAGGTATCCTGCTGAGAGGCGTTGAAAAGGCAGATCTCGAACGCGGCCAGGTTATTGCCAAGCCGGGATCGATCACACCTCACACTAAGTACTATGCCGAGGTGTATGTACTTAGTAAAGAGGAAGGTGGCAGACATTCGCCGTTCTTCGCTGGATACAGGCCCCAGTTTTATTTCAGAACGACAGACGTTACGGGCACGATCAATAAGCTGATGACCCGTGATGGCAAGCCAGCAGAGATGTGTATGCCTGGCGATAACATCGCGATGGACGTTGAGATTATTCAGCCGATAGCGATGGAAGAAGGTCTGCGTTTCGCAATTCGTGAAGGCGGCAGAACCGTCGGCGCGGGTGTCGTGACGAAGATTCTTGGATAATTCCGATCAGAGGGCGCCGCGGTCACAAGCCGCGGCGCCGTTTTTGAATTTAAAATTTGCGATTTAAGATTTACGATTTATAAAAATGAGATCAGAGCCGGGCGAGAGTTCGGATTTGTTTTTCCGAGGAAGTTATGGCAAAGGGATCGAAACGCGAATATGTGTGGATGGAATGCACTGAGTGTGGTGATAAGAATTATCGCACAGAGGTGAGCGTAGTGGCTGGTGCGCCGAAGATAGAGCTTAAGAAGTTCTGCAAACGCGACCGCAAACGCACTGTTCATAAGGTACGTAGAAAATAAAAGATAAAATAAAATAGAAACCAAAAAGTAAAAGATAAAAAATGTGGAGTCGCTGCGCGAAGCTTTTTATTGGCTGGATTCCCGCCTTCGCGGGAATGACAAGTCTTTTTTTAGGCACTGGGTTTTAATGATGGGCAAGGTGCTGGCCCGTCTGGCGTTTACTGTGAACGGTTACAAATTAAAGCTAAAAAAGCTTTAGAGGCGGCGGATAGCGGACGGAAAGTTCGTTGATAAAAAGTTAATAAGGTGATGGAGAGCGCCAAGGCGCTTTAAGGGTTTAGGTCAGTAGCTCAATTGGCAGAGCAGCGGTCTCCAAAACCGCAGGTTGGGGGTTCGACTCCCTCCTGACCTGATGAGTTTACGATTTACTATTTTCAATTTACGATTATGACCCGGACAGGCGAGTGGGTAAATTTAAGGCCACTCGGTTTTTAAAGGGAAGCAAGAATGGAATTTAAAATATATAAGAGCGGGCAGGGTTATTACACGCGGATGGGTACGGCGATAGCCGCGGCGGCTATTCTTTTGCTGGGCTGCTGGCGGTTATTTGAGATACTTGGGGCGGCAGATATAACCAACGCGAATACTCGGCTGTTCGTTCAGATCGGTGTGCCGCTTGTGATAGTGTTGGCTGGCGGGTTCTTCGTGTGGTGGCTTATGAACAAGCCATTTGTGGCTGACTTTCTGATTGCCGGTGAAGGTGAAATGAAGAAAGTCAACTGGTCAAGCAGAAAAGAAATCATCGCATCGACGATGGTGGTTATATTTACCGTGGTCGCGATGAGCTGTTTAATGGCACTGACGGACGTATTTTTCCAGTTCTTCTTCAGAGCTATCAAGGTAATACAATAAGCTTAAGGGGATTACGCAAATGCTTTGGTATGTACTTCGGGTAGCTTCAAACAGAGAAGAGCAGGTTCGCGAGACGCTTGAGCGCAAGGTCAAGATCGAAGGCGTTAACGATGTGAT
>MHYB01000049.1:26768-31089 GCA_001824635.1 Planctomycetes bacterium GWF2_50_10 | reverse complement strand
GATAAGGCCTGGTTCGTAATCAAAGAAACATCGGGTGTGGGTGATTTCATCGGTACAGAGGGTGTTCCTACCCCGATGAGAGACACTGAAGTATCGAAGATGCTGCTAGAATCGGAGAAGCCTGAGGAGACTCCGAGCATAAGGGTTGAATTCAAGAAGGGCGACCAAGTAAAGATTCGCGAGGGCGCTTTCGAGAATTTCGAGGGAGCGGTGGACACGATCGATGCCGAGCGAGGGATCGTTCGCGTAATTGTGACGATATTCGGGCGGAGTACGCCGCTTGATATCGAGTACTGGCAGATCGAGAAGATATAACGCGTTAGGAGTTACGAGTTCCGCGTTACGGGTTGAAGAGATCGCAAGATTGGTTCTAAGTGCGAAGAAGTAATCACTGATTACGCGGATTGCACGGATTTTTAAGAAGAGAAAAGAGCTATTACGCTTCGAGCGGTTTTTAATAATAGGGCTGGTGAGAACGAGAAAAGCCTAAAATTTCGAGATCACCGGCGGATTTGGCCCGCGAGTATGGTGCGGGTTTGTAAAGAGAGGTAAGTATGGCAAAGGAAATGACAGCGCAGATCAAGTTGCAGGCACCAGGCGGCAAGGCCACACCGGCTCCGCCAATCGGCCCGGCACTTGGTCAGCATGGCGTAAATATCGGGCAGTTCGTGCAGCAGTTCAATGAACGCACTCGCGAGCTGGACGGGATGACGGTTCCTGTAGTGATATCGGTGTTCAGCGACAGGAGTTTCACTTTCGAAGTGAAAAGCCCGCCTGCGGCAGTACTGCTCAAGAAGGCAGCGAATGTTGCCAAGGGCAGCGGCGTTCCTAACAAGGACAAGGTCGGCAAGGTGACGAAGGCGGATGTTCGCAAGATATCGCAAACGAAGATCAAGGATCTTAACGCAGTTGATCTGGATCATGCTGATCGTATCATTATGGGTACGGCTAGAAGCATGGGAATCGAAATTGTCGATTGACAATTTCGAAAGCACGAAGCACGAATTTCGAAATCCGAAACAAATTCGAAATTCAAAGAATAAATGTCAAAACATGCTGACCACGGCGAAGTGGGAGCGAAAAAAGTTTTAATTCGCGGAGAATGAAATGAGAAGCAGAAGCAAAGGTTACCTTGAGCAAGTCAAGGCGCAGCCGAAAGAGCCGGTATCACTGGCTGAGGCTGTGAAGAAGGTAAAGGGATTCAAGGCCAAGTTCGACCAGACAGTCGATTGTGTTGTTCATCTTGGTATCGACACGAAGGCGGCTGATCAGCTGGTACGCGGGGCGTTATCACTGCCCAACGGTATCGGCAAGGCCAAACGCGTGATCGCATTCGTCGACGAGGGTGATGCTGAGGCCGCAAAGGCAGCAGGCGCTATCGAGGCGGGTGTTGACGACCTAGTGAAAAAGGTCGAGGGCGGCTGGAGCGATTTCGACGTAGCCATAGCACATCCGAAGGTGATGGGCAAGGTCGGCAAGCTCGGAAGAGTGCTTGGACCGCAGGGCAAAATGCCATCGCCGAAGAACGGGACTGTTACGGCTGACATCAAGACGGCAGTTCAGGAGTTTGCGGCAGGCAAGGTTGAGTTCCGCAACGACGCGGGCGGCAATCTGCATGTTGTAGTCGGCAAGCAGAGCTTTGACGAGCAGAAGCTTGTTGAGAATATCGAGGCGTTCCTTAACCATATAAAGAAAATCAGACCCAGTACAGCCAAGGGCACATACATCAAGCGTATCTCATTGAGCGCGACGATGAGTCCTGGTGTCGATGTTATTGTCGTTTCCTAACGGGGACAGGTGAAATATGAGTAAATATATCAAAGGTCTAGTTCAGGGTGAGTTCGAGAAGAAACTGTCGGGCGTGACAGGTTTCATGGTTGTAAATACCATGGGCATGGACGGCGTAAACAACAACAAGCTGCGCACCGATCTTGGCAAGAAGAACATCAAAGTGCTGGTTGTAAAGAACACACTGGCACGAAGAGCGTTCGAGACGGCAGGGATGAAGGGTGTTGGAGCGGTACTTAGTGGTCCCTGCACGATAGCTTACGGCGCGGATAGTGTTGTCGATGTCGCCAAGGAGATCGTCGAGATCATAAAGACATACAAGAAGCTTGAGATCAAGGGTGCTTATTTAGATGGCGTATCTCTGGATGCCAAGGGTGCTGTTGAGCTTTCAAAGATGCCCAACAGACGCCAGCTTCAGGGTCAGCTTGTTACAATGGTTCTTTCGCCTGGTGCCAAGGTGGCTGGGGCAATCATGTCTCCGGCAAGGAACATCGCGGGCTGCGTGAAGGCCATTATCGAGAAGGCAGAAAAAGCAGCGTAAGTGAAGAAAATCCGAAGCTCGAATTTCGAATCCAAACAAATTCGAAATTCGAAGGTGGAAATTCAAAACGGAAGATTCGAAAGAGAAAAGAGTTTAAATCGGCTGAATGTGGATGTACCGCAAGGATTAAACGCGGCGACGTAGCTGCGGCAACCGCACGGCACAGATAGGAGTTTTTAAAATGGCAGAGTTTAGCGATCAGATCAAACAGTTGGGCGACAGCATAGTAGGCTTGACCCTCATGCAGGCTAAGGAATTGGCAGATTATTTGAAAGAAGTTCACGGCATCGAGCCAGCAGCAGGCGGCGCAGTGATGATGGCCGGCCCGGCAGCAGCAGCAGCCCCGGTTGCCGAAGAGAAGACGAGCTTTACCGTCGTGCTCAAGTCAGCAGGCGACAAGAAGATACAGGTAATCAAGGAAGTTCGTGCTTTGACAAGCCTCGGTCTGAAGGAAGCTAAAGATCTCGTAGATGGCGCACCGAAGCCTGTGAAGGAAAACGTGAGCAAGGAAGAAGCCGAAGCCGCCAAGAAGCAGCTTGAAGAAGCCGGCGCGGTAGTAGAAATTCAGTAGTAATTAGATAGAACGAACCAGGATTTATTTCGTACGCAAGGAAGCAAATAGTCTGGTTTGTGGATAGACGCAAAGATGGTATTGGAGAAAAGAATCTCCGATACCATCCTTGCGCATTTATAATTTTGGTGCTTTTTTTGGGCCGGTTAGTTGCTGTGAATAGCGAAAATTCACAAGAATAGCACGATCAGGGCAAAATCCCGGAATGATATCGACCAAAAGGTCGCCCTGGTTGAGTTTCGAATAATAAATATAAGAGTTCTTATAATTTAATAGAAAATCGGGAGTGTTGCATGAGTGTACGTAATGTACGTGATTTTAGCAAAATCGGTGATGCTGTGGCGATACCGAACCTGGTGGAAATACAGCGTTCGAGCTACAACCGGTTTTTGCAGGATGATGTACCTCCGACGCAAAGAAAAGATCTGGGTCTGGAATCCCTGTTCAGGGAAATATTTCCGATCGAGAGTTATGATAAATCGATGCAGCTTGGATTTATATCGTACGAGCTGGAAAAGCCCCGCTATACGCCTCAGGAATGCAGGCAGCTGAGACTTACCTACGGGTATCCTTTGAAAATAAGCTGCAGGCTGGTTAAGAAGACCGGCGAGGATATTTCTGAACAGGCGATATACCTTGGCGAGATGCCCGCGATGATCGGCGGGGGCGAATTCATAATAAACGGCGCCGAGAGGGTAATCGTAAACCAGCTTCATAGAAGCCCGGGCGTGGACTTTCTTGTTGAAAGCAAGGAAGGCGACAGGATGCTTCATGGCGGCAGGATAATACCTGAGCGCGGCAGCTGGATAGAAATAAGTGTAAGCAAAAAAGACGTTCTGGTCGTGCGCATCGACCAGTCGAGCAAGATACCCGCAACGACGTTCCTTCGGGCAATGGACGAGAAGATCGGGACGACCGAGAGCATAATCAAGCTGTTCTATAAGACCAAGAGCATCAATGTGGGCAAGCTTGAGCCTACGATGTGGGCAGTTGGGCCGATCGTGGATACGGAAAGCGGCGAAGTTCTGGTTGAGGCCGGTTCTCAGATAGGCGACAGGGCGAGCCAGATACAGAACAGCAGTCTTAAGAGCGTGGAAGTTATCGAGAAGCCCGGGGACATGCTGATCCTCAACACGCTCGCGGAAGACGACTGCGAGAGCCATGAGCAGGCATTGCTGAAGCTTTATTCGAGACTGCGTCCGGGCAACCCGCCGCAAATCGAAAAGGCCAGAAGCCTGTTCTCGGAAAAATTCTATGATATCAACAGGTATCGTCTGGGCAAGGTGGGCAGGTTCCGTTTGAACCGCAAGTTCAACCAGAACATCGATGAAAACGAGATGACCCTGAGGCCTGACGATTTCATCAATACAGTGAGATATGTCCTTGGGCTGCGTAATAGCGAGGGCATGGTGGATGATATC
>MHYB01000049.1:12232-26743 GCA_001824635.1 Planctomycetes bacterium GWF2_50_10 | reverse complement strand
GTCTTCTGAAGCTTCGCCGGACGGTGCAGGAGCGCATGAGCATGAAGGATACGGATTCAGTAATCCGCATCGCAGATCTTGTGAATTCCAAGAGCGTTTCGAGCAGCATCGAATATTTCTTCGGCAGAGGCGAGTTGAGCCAGGTTGTGGACCAGACCAACGCACTGAGCATGCTGACGCATGAGAGAAGGCTTTCGGCACTTGGGCCGGGAGGCTTAAACAGGAAACGCGCGGGCTTTGAAGTTCGCGACGTGCATATCAGTCACTACGGAAGAATATGCCCGATCGAGACGCCTGAAGGCACTAACATCGGACTTATAGCTTCGCTGGGAATTTTCTCGGCAATAGACGCATACGGATTTTTGATCACTCCTTACCGCAAGGCGGTCGACGGGAAGTTGACAGGCGAGAACGTTTTCCTTCGCGCGGACGAGGAAATGGGAGTTGTGTTCGCACCGCCAAGCGTGATCGATCCCAAGACCAAGCAGATCACGCCAGGTGCATCGCTGGCCCGCAAGAAGGGCGACCTTGCCCAGGTGGATTCGACGGAAATCAATTACGTTGATATATCTCCGAAGCAGGTTGTTGGCGTTTCGGCGTCGCTGATACCGTTCCTTGAACATGACGACGCAAACCGAGCACTGATGGGTTCGAACATGCAAAGGCAGGCGGTTCCGCTGTTGATGACGGAAAGTCCGCTTGTTGGTACGGGCATGGAGGATTATGTGGCATCGAACAGTTCTATGGTTGTCAAAGCCCGCAAGGACGGGACAGTTACGGCTGTAGACGCGACGCATATCGTAATCGACAACACCGATGAATATGAACTGCTCAAATTTGTCGGTCTAAACGAAAGGACATGCCTTAACCAGAAGCCGATAGTGAGCCTTGGTCAGCAGATTAAAAAAGGGCAGATCATTGCGGACGGGGGCGGTACTGCGGAAGGCGTGCTGGCGTTGGGCAAGAACGCATTGGTAGCGTTTGTGCCGTTCGACGGGTTCAACTTTGAGGACGCCATTTTGATCAGCGAGAAGCTGGTCAGGAACGATACTTTCAGCAGCATACATATTGACGAGTTCAGCATCGAGGTTCGCGAGACGAAGCTTGGTCGTGAGGAATTCACCAGAGATATTCCAAACGTGAGCGAAAAGGCACTGCGTAACCTGGATGAGAACGGTGTAGTTCGCGAAGGTACGCGAGTAGCACCTGGTGACATACTGGTTGGCAAGGTTTCGCCAAAGAGCAAGACTGAGCTTACGCCGGAAGAGAAGCTTCTGCACGCGATATTCGGCAGGGCAGGCGAAGATGTAAAGAACGATTCGCTTGAAGTACCAAGCGGCTATGAAGGCATCGTGATCGAAACGAAGCGGTTTACGCGTCGCGGGGCCGGGTCTGAAGAGCAGCAGAAGGCTCAGAAGGCCGAGATGAAGCAATACGAACAGGATATGAAGGCCAAAGAGATCAAGGTCTTCAGGCAGATGATAGAGGCTATCACTTCGAAATTCGAGGTGGCGATGGTCGACCCGACGACGAGGCAAAAAGTCGGCGTCAGCGAAGACCTGGACGTGATCTACGAGCAGATCGAGAATTTCTCGATGAACTGGGTGAAGCCGGCGAATGTTCGTGATGACGTACAGAAGATATATGACCAGTACTGGCCTAAGATCAAAGAAATACAGGAAGAGAAGGCCCGCAAACTTGAAAGACTCAAGCACGGGGATGAACTTCCCAGCGGCGTTCTTGAAATGGCGAAGATATATATCGCGACGAAGCGGTCGCTTTCGATTGGCGATAAGATGGCCGGTCGCCACGGAAACAAGGGTGTTATCGCCAGGATAATGCCTGAAGAGGATATGCCTTTCCTTGAAGATGGCAGAAGCGTTGAGGTACTGCTTAATCCGCTTGGCGTACCAAGTCGTATGAACGTTGGGCAGATACTTGAGACTCACCTTGGGTGGGTAGCTAAAGTTCTTGGCTTCAGTGCGGTTACGCCTGTATTCGATGGTGCCGACGAGGCCCAGATCAAAGCTCTTGTGGACGAATCAAATGCACATTCCAGGAGCAGGCAGGCAGATCTGCTGGCGAAAAAGCAGGCTCCGCCAGCTGAGGAAATATTCGCCACAGTTGGCTCTCTGCTGGATACACAAAGAGACTGGTCGTTGAAGACGACGCTTTTTGACGGGAGAACCGGCGAGTCGTTTGAGCAGCAGGCAACGATCGGCTATATGTACATGTTGAAACTGCACCATCTTGTGGACGACAAGATCCATGCTCGTTCGACGGGTCCGTACAGTCTTATCACTCAGCAACCGCTGGGCGGCAAGGCGAGAACGGGCGGCCAGAGGTTTGGAGAAATGGAAGTGTGGGCGCTGGAAGGTTACGGCGCGGCATATACGCTTCAGGAACTTCTGACTGTAAAGAGCGACGATATTGAAGGCCGTACAAAGATATATGAATCCATGGTCAGGGGCGAAAATACGCTCGAGGCCGGGACGCCGATATCGTTCGACGTGTTGTGTAATGAAATCAGAGGCCTGGGTCTGAATATTCAGCTTGAGAAGAAGCGGCTCGGAAATACGAGCACTCTTTAAACCCGGGATGAAGAATAAATAATCAAAAGGTTACTTAGAATAGGAGTTAACCTTAAATGGTAGAATCGATTTACGATCGCATCAATGATTACGGTTCAGTGAAGATTTCGCTGGCAAGCCCGAATGACATTCGGAGCTGGTCTTTCGGCGAGGTTCGCAAGCCAGAGACGATCAATTACCGCACGTATCGTCCCGAGAAGGACGGTTTGTTCTGCGAGCGTATTTTTGGTCCTGAAAGGGACTGGGAATGCGCGTGCGGCAAGTACAAGGGAACCAAGTTTAAAGGCATTATCTGCGACCGTTGCGGCGTTAAAGTGACGCACAGTCGAGTTCGCAGAAAAAGAATGGGCCATATCAACCTGGCGGCGCCGGTTGTGCATATATGGTTCTTCAAGTCGATGCCCAGCAGGCTTGGTACGCTGCTTGCGATGAAGACGAGCGAACTGGAAAAGGTTATATATTTCCAGGATTATGTGGTGACGGATCCAGGGCAAAGCCCGCTGAAGATCAAGCAACTGCTGACCGAAGATGAATACCGTGAGGCGCTGAATAAATACGGCAATTCATTCAAGGCATCGATGGGCGCGGAAGCTGTTCGCGACCTGCTTTCGGGCATGAATCTCGAAACATTGAGCGGTGAGCTTCGCGCGGCTGTGACCAAGACGAGTTCGAAGCAGAAGATCAAGGATATAACCAAGCGGCTCAAAATAGTGAATTCAATAAGGGCGAGTACGAACAAGCCCGAGTGGATGGTGCTTGAAGTTACGCCTGTGATACCGCCGGACCTTCGTCCGCTGGTGCTGCTTGAGAGTGGAAATTTCGCGACGAGCGACTTGAACGATCTTTACAGAAGGATCATCAACCGCAACAACAGACTCAAGAAGCTTATAGACCTCAATGCACCTGAAGTAATTATACGCAACGAAAAACGCATGCTTCAGCAGGCGGTGGATTCACTGCTTGATAACGGGCGATGCAGAAGGCCGGTACTTGGTTCGAATAACAGGCCTTTGAAGAGTTTGACTGACATGATCAAGGGCAAGCAGGGTCGGTTCCGTGAGAATCTGCTGGGCAAGCGAGTGGATTACTCAGCTCGTTCGGTAATTGTCGTTGGTCCGCATCTTAAACTCAATCAGTGCGGTCTGCCCAAGAAGATAGCACTTGAACTTTTTCAACCGTTCATCATCCGCAAGCTTAAAGACCGCGGATTGGCCGATACGATAAAGAGCGCAAAGCGCATGCTTGAACGCAGGGACGAGCAGGTTTGGGATATCCTGGAAGAAGCGATTCACCAGCACCCGGTACTGCTTAACCGTGCACCAACGCTGCACAGAATGGGTATCCAGGCTTTTGAGCCGGTGCTCGTCGAAGGCAACGCGATCATGATTCATCCGCTGGTGTGCAAAGGCTTCAACGCCGACTTCGACGGTGACCAGATGGCGGTACATCTGCCGCTGTCAATAGAGGCGCAGGTCGAAGCGCATGTGCTGATGATGTCTACGAACAATATTTTCTCACCTGCGAATGGTTCTCCGATCATCGGGCCTTCACAGGATATCGTGCTTGGTAATTACTATATTACCACAATGATGCCAGGCGAACCGGGCGAAGGAATGATGTTCCGCGACCCGTTTGAAGCCATCACGGCCTACGAAATGAGGAAGGTCGGCATACACGCAAAGGTCAAAGTAGCACTGCCCAAGACGAAAAAGATCCGTCGCGACGGCGAGAAGGACATCATGGGCTGCGTGATCGAGACTACGCCGGGCAGGTGTTTGTTCAACGACAACCTCGATCCGAAGATGCCGTTCTATAATATAACGATGTCACAGAAGAAGCTTAGCAAAGTAATCAGCGATTGCTACGCTATATGCGGCAGTTCGGAAACAGTCGATTTGCTTGACAGGGTCAAGGAGATGGGCTTTAAGATGGCAACGCTTGCGGGCTTGAGCTTCGGTGTTACGGACTTGCGTATACCGGGCAAGAAGCAGGCGATCATCGACGAGACGCAAAAGAAGGTTGACCGCATTATGAAAAACTTCCACAGCGGTGTGCTGACGGAAGGCGAGCGTTTCAATCAGATCATCGACGCATGGACACACGCGCGTGTTGGTGTTACGGCGGAAATGATGCGGGAACTCAAAGAAGATACACGAGATGGCAAGGCTTACATTAATCCGATCTTCCTTATGACGGATTCAGGCGCCCGAGGCAGCGTTGACCAGATACAGCAGCTCGCAGGTATGCGAGCGTTGATGGCCAAGCCTAGCGGCGAGATCATTGAGACGCCAATTAAATCGAATTTCCGCGAAGGTCTTAACGTACTTGAGTATTTCAGCTCGACTCACGGTGCACGCAAGGGGTTGGCCGATACAGCGTTAAAGACGGCGGATTCTGGTTACCTTACACGTAAACTCGCTGATGTTGCTCAGAACGTGATCATAACGGAGCATGACTGCGAGACGCTTCAGGGTATTACAAAGACGACGGTTTACAAGGGCGAGCAGGTTGACGTGCCGCTGTCACAGTTGATAATCGGCCGGACGGCTCGCGATAATATACGCAATCCTATCACCGATGAGATGATAGCTCGTGAAAACGAAGTCATTACGCCGGAATCAGCGGCCAAGATCGAGGCATTGGGCCTTGAGGCTATACGCGTTAGAAGCCCGCTGACATGCGACAGCACAATAGGTATCTGCGCGAAGTGTTACGGCTGGGATATGAGCAGCGGCAGGCTGGTAGAAGACGGTCTGGCAGTGGGCATTATAGGTGCACAGTCGATCGGTGAACCGGGTACACAGCTTACAATGCGTACGTTCCACACGGGCGGCGTGGCATCGCGAGCAATTCTTGAGCATGAGCAGAAGGCGAGCCAGAAGGGTATCGCGCAATACAGGGACATCAATGTGGTTCCTGTGAAGCGAAGCGACGGCACTGTTACACTGATAGCATTGAAGCGTAATGGTGAATTCGCGATAGTAGACGAAAAGGAACGTGAGTTAGACAGGTTCAAGGTTCCTTACGGCGCTATATTGATGGTCGAAAACGGCGGCAAGATAGAGCCTGGCATGAGGCTATTCTCGTGGGATCCGCACAGAATGCCGATACTGGCAGAGGCGGCTGGTATTGTAAGGCTGGTTGATATTATAGATGGCGAAACCGTACGCATCGAAGAAGAGCGTAAAGGACAGCAGGGCCGTCCGGTCGTTATTGAACATAAGGGCGACAGGCATCCGCAGGTAATTATTGAAGATGCGGTCGGCAAGATACTGGACGTACATTACCTACCCGCCAAGGCTCGTATCGAAGTGAACGAAGGGCAGGAGGTTCAGGCGGGCGAACTGCTTGCACGTCAGCCACGCGGAAGCGGTGGTACGCAGGATATTACCGGCGGTCTGCCTCGTGTAACGGAAATCTTTGAGGCTCGTAAGCCGAAAGAGCCGGCAGCGATGGCGGAAATTTCGGGTAAGATCGAACTTAAGAGCGATAAGCGCCGCGGCAAGATGACAATCATTGTTCGTAGCGAAAGCGGCATGGAAAAGGAACACCATGTACCTCGCGACAGGCATCTGCATGTGCATACGGGCGACTTAGTCGAGGCCGGTGATGCGCTGACCGACGGGCCTTTGGTTCCGCATGACATCCTCAGGATCAAGGGTGAAGAGGCCCTGCAGCGTTACCTGCTCACGGAAGTGCAGAACGTGTATCGTTCGCAGAACGTGAATATCAATGATAAACACATTGAATCCATAGTTTCACAGATGATGCGTAAGGTTGAGATCGAGGCGGTGGGCGATAGTCCATATCTGCCGGGCGAAGTGGTGGACAGGTTCCATTTCAGGCGTGTGAACGATGAGCTTGCCAAGAGCATCAAGATCAGCGATCCAGGTGAAACAGACCTGGCTGTAGATACGGTTATCAGCAAGGAAGAACTTGAAAAAGTGAATGAAAAGGTAGAGAGTTTAGGCGGCGCACCGGCCAAGGGCAAGAAACCCAGGCCCGCGACAGCCAAGACCCTGCTGCTTGGTATTACCAAGGCTTCACTGCAGTCGGAAAGCTTTATTTCGGCAGCAAGCTTCCAGGAAACAACTAAGGTATTGACTGAAGCGTCCTTAGCTGGTAAAATTGACAATTTACGTGGTTTGAAAGAGAACGTAATTCTTGGCCACCTTATCCCTGCCGGTACAGGCTTTAGGCCACATGTTGACATGAGGGTCAAGCATCTTGCCGAGGCACCGGTTTCGAAGCAGTTCGAAGAACTAAGGGAAGCCAAAGAGGCCGAGGCCAGGGCAGATCAGGCGATGAAGGAAGCCCTTGGTATAAGTTAATAAGGTAAGTTAAGTCGACAATGGAGATTGTATGCCGACCATAAATCAGTTAGTGAAACGTCCCAGAAAAGCGCAAGCAGGCAAGCGCACAAGCGACATCAGCGGTTCACCGCAGAAGCGCGGAGTTTGCCTGATCGTAAGAACAATGACGCCTAAAAAGCCTAACTCGGCGTTGCGTAAGATCGCTCGTGTGAGGCTAACAAACGGTAAGGAAGTTACGGCTTACATACCGGGTGTCGACCATAATCTGCAGGAACACAGCACGGTTATGATCCGGGGCGGCAGGGTTCGCGACCTTCCCGGCGTACGTTATCACATTATTCGCGGCATACTTGACACGGCCGGTGTGGCAAACAGGAAACAGGGCAGAAGTAAGTACGGCGCAAAGACGCCCAAATGATAAGCAGGTAAATAGAAATGGCTAAAAAGTTCACAGCTTCGAGCGAGACATTAAAACCGGATCCGATCTACAATAGTCGACTGGTGTCGAAATTTGTTAACTGCCTTATGTGGCAGGGTAAGAAGACGACAGCCCAGAAGATATTCTATGACGCCATGGCGATCATAGAGAAGAAGAACAAGGAGGCAACTCCTCTTGAGGTCTTCGAGCGGGCAATAAATAATGTAAAGCCGATGATTGAGGTTCGCAGCAAACGCGTCGGCGGCGCCAGCTACCAGGTTCCAATGCAGGTGAGTCCCAAGCGCCAGCAATCATTGGCGTTCAGGTGGATACTGCTTTCTTCGCGAGGCAAAAAAGGCAAGCCGATGTGCGAGAGGCTGGCCATTGAATTTCTTGACGCCTTCAAGAACGAAGGCGGCGCGATGACTACCAAGGACAACGTCCATAGGATGGCAGAGGCGAACAAGGCCTTCGCTCACTTCGCGTGGTAAATAAGAGTAACTGCTGCCACAGTTAGTTTTGGTTAAAACAACTGTGGCAGTTTTTTTATTGTATTTAATAAGCGGAAACAGAAGTAAAGTATTATGGCAACTGATCTAGTAAAACTGAGAAATATCGGCATTATGGCGCATATTGATGCCGGGAAGACAACTATTTCCGAGCGAGTTCTTTTTTATGCCGGCAAGACATATAAGATGGGCGAAGTTCATGAAGGCACGGCTGTAATGGACTTTCTTGAAGAAGAGCAGGAGCGCGGCATCACAATCACGTCGGCCGCGACGAAATGCCATTGGAAAGGCCATCCAATAAACCTTATAGACACTCCCGGCCACGTTGATTTTACGGCAGAAGTGGAAAGATCGCTTCGCGTTCTTGACGGCGCGGTGGCGGTTCTCGACGCCAGTGAAGGCGTGCAGGCGCAGACGGAAACGGTATGGCGGCAGGCGAAGAAGTACGGCGTGCCATGCTTATTTTTCATCAACAAGATGGACAAGCTGGGCGCGGATTTCGAATCTACGTTCCAGAGCATACATGACAAACTTATTGCCGATCCTGTTCCGGTGCAGTACCCGATAGGGCAGGATTCTGAGCTGAAAGGCATTATAGACCTGGTCACGATGCGCGCGATATACTTCAAGCAGGAAAAGCTTGGTGCAAGCATGGAGGAAAGAGATATTCCTCCGGATCTACAAGAGGTAGCTCATGACTGGCATTTGAAGCTGCTTGAAGTAGTTGCTGAATTTGATGAACATGTTATGGACGCATTTGTTCATGACGGGCCTGTTGATGAAGCTATACTTAAGGCCGCCATACGCAAAGGCGTTTGTGCGAATAAATTAAACCCAGTATTTATTGGTTCAGCCCTGCGTTATATCGGTGTTCAGAAAATGCTGGACGGGGTAGTGGATTATCTGCCCAGTCCGCTTGATAAACCGATGCTGAAGGGATACAAGCTCGGCAGCAAAGAAAAGGACGTCGAAGTAAAGTGCATCGACAACGCACCGTTTGTGGCACTGGCATTTAAAATAACAGGCGATGTACACGGGGATCTGTATTTTATACGAATTTACCAAGGTACGCTTACGCCTGGAACGAGAGTTCTTAACACCAACCGCAATAGTAAGGAAAATATCACCCGCATATTCGAAATGCACGCGGCGAGCAGGACGGCTCTTGAAAGCGCGGGCGCAGGCGACATTGTGGCGGCGATAGGGTTAAAGGATACACTTACAGGTGACACACTGTGCGATACAAAGCACCCGATAATGCTTGATAGCATCGTATTCCCTGAAACTGTTGTAAGCATGTCAATCGAGCCCAAGACCAGCGCGGAAAGAGTAAAGCTTAGCGAGGCACTGACGGTGCTTCGTCGTGAAGATCCGACATTCGGATGCAAATATGACCCTGAAACAGGACAGACGATCATAAGCGGTATGGGCGAACTTCATCTGGAAGTTATTCAGCACAAGCTGATAAGGACCATGAAGGTTGACGTGCGTATCGGCAAGCCGAAGGTGGCGTACAAAGAAGCCATCACAGGCAAGGCTGAGGCACATGGCAAGTTTGTTCGTCAGACGGGCGGTCATGGTCAGTTCGGTGATGTTTGGGTAACCGTAGAGCCGCTGTTCAATGAAGACGGCAGCTACCGCAAGGATGTGGAGTTCGAAAGCAAAATCGTGGGCGGTTCCGTACCGAAAGAGTACTGGTCAGCGGTCGAGCATGGATCAATCGGGTCGCTATCGAGCGGCGTGCTGGCAGGGTACCCGATGGTAGGTGTCAAGATATGTTTAACAGATGGCTCTTACCATCCCGTAGATTCATCAGAACTTGCGTTTGAGCAAGCAGGTGCTATAGGCACGACTGATGCGGTTAAGAAAGCTGGTCCCATCTTACTTGAACCTATAATGAAGCTTCAGGTAATCATTCCTGATAGCAATTTCGGATCAATACAGGGAAATATTATCAGCAAACGCGGCATGATAACTGATTCGAGGCTTCACGGCACTATGCGAATCATTGATGCGAAGGTGCCGCTGGCTGAAATGTTCGGTTATTCGAGCGAAATCCGGTCTGCGACAGCTGGTCGCGGGACATTCTCAATGGAGCCTTTCTCTTATGAAAGGGTGCCTGCGAACATCGCTGAAAAAATTCTCGAAACTTTTAGTTGACGTAACGCGGCAGTAGTGATATAAGTGTTTTTTTCCGGCTGAGCGAGCATCGCCTGGAAGGCTTTGCGATTGCCAAGTTTGGCCGAAGTCATATCAGATTTTCAGGGATGAACTGGAAATAGAGCCGGCAGGAGGGAAGTCCGGCGAGTACTTAAGGATGGGCAGTTTGCCATTCTGAAACCAAAATACGCCCGAACGGGTAAACCTGTGTCGGTGTAGTTATTTTGTAGTTGCTTTTAGTTAATAATCGGTTAATCTTTGCGATCTTGTATTTTTGGTCGCATTCTGGACAATATAAGAAGGTAAGTATATGGCAGACACCGAACGAATTCGAATAAGGATGGAAGCATACGACCATCGTGCACTGGATACATCGGCCAAGGAAATTGTCGATCATGCCAGACGTACGAATGCACGTGTTAGCGGACCTGTACCGCTTCCTACCCGTATCGAACGTTACACGGTCCTTAGAAGCCCGCATGTCGATAAGAAGTCGCGTGAGCAATTCGAAATGCGTACTCATAAGCGGGTAATTGATATTTTCGAAGCGAATGCTCGTACGGTAGAGGCGCTGAACAGGCTTGTAGTACCGGCTGGCGTGTTTGTAAAAATCAAGGCGTAATTAAATAGAAGACATGCCGCAAAAGGCATGTCTTTTGAATGATAAAGAGCCAATAGTCGCGAAAAGATAAAGGCAGATTCAGATGGCGATGTTGCTTGGAAAAAAAGTTGGAATGACACAGGTGTATGATGAAGCCGGCAGGCTTTTGCCGGTAACAGTTATACAGGCTGGTCCCTGTACAGTGATGCAGGTAAAGACGGTTGAAGGTGATGGATATAACGCAATTCAGCTTGGATTCGATGACATTAAGAAGTCTCGTCAGATCCAGGCAGCGATAGGTCATGCCAAAAAGGCGAGTGCCACTCCCAAGCGGATGGTTCGTGAAGAGAGATTCGGCAATGACGCAAAGGTGGAATTAGCAGTCGGTGTCGCACTTGATGTAAGCGTGTTTGCTGATATTAAGTGGGTCGATGTTATCGGAACGAGTAAGGGTAAAGGTTATGCCGGTGTAATGAAAAGACATCATTTCGGCGGTTTTCCTGGTTCTCACGGCACTGAACGCAAGCACAGATCGAGCGGTTCTATATGCTCTTACGCCAGTGATCGCGGTCACGGCGGAAATCTGAAAAAAGGTAAAAAGATGGCCGGCCACATGGGCGCGGTTAGAATAACAACCCGAAACCACAGTGTTGTCGCTATTGATCAGGAAAACAACCTGATCATGGTTAAGGGCAATATAGCTGGTCCTGCGGGCGGTTATGTAGTCGTAAAGGCAGCAAAGACCAAAAAATAAGTTTGGCCTTTAATATTTGGAACGAGTTATGATTACACTAGGTGTTTTAAATAAAGATGGTAAGGAAGTCGGCAACCTTGAAGTTGACGAGGCATTGTTCGGTGGTACTATTCGGCATGCGTTGCTTAAGCAGGCGATAGTAATGTACCACGCCAACAAGCGTGTAGGTACAGCAGCGACTAAGAGCAGAGGTATGGTTGAGGGATCGACCCGCAAGCTTTACAAGCAAAAGGGCACAGGTAACGCCCGCGCAGGTGCGTCACGAACACCGGTTCGCAAGGGCGGCGGCCATACATTCGCCAAGGCTGCCCGTGACTTCCGGCAGGATATGCCCAAGAAGCAGAGGCAACTTGCGAAGAATTCGGCGATACTTGCCAAACTGCTTTCAAACAGCGTAATTGTGCTTGACCAACTAAAAATGGACAAGCCCAAGACGAAGGAATTCGCAACGATCCTCAAGAATCTTAGTATTACGCATAGCTGTATCATAGCGATACCGCAGTATGATGTGAATATACTCAAATCAATGAGGAATATACCGAAGATCGATCTTGTGACGATCTCGGATCTTAACGCAGGCGATATCTGCAACAGGCGCAAAATGCTTTTTACCAAAGAAGCATTTACGGCACTGATGGACAGTAACAAGGCCAGTTAGTATAGGGTGCGACAGTGGATAACTTTAACGTAATTATAAAGCCTCTGGTAACCGAACAGGGAATGCATTTCGCAAGCGAGAAAAACGCGTATTCCTTTGAGGTTCATCGCAAAGCGAATAAGACAGAGATAAAGAACGCAATCGAAAAGATATACAACGTGAAAGTTGAAGAAGTTCGCACCGCCAATCGCAAGGGTAAGCCTATACGTCGGGGCCGATTTTTCGGTAAGACAGCGGATTGGAAGAAGGCGGTAGTGGTTCTTAAACCCGATTTCCATATTGATCTGTTCTAAGCTAGATAGGTAGAAGCATGGCTATAAAACTTTACAGACCAACAACAAACGGCAGGCGTGATTCATCAGTGCTGAATTATTCGGCAGATGTAACGACCAGCAAGCGTGAGAAGAGTCTTTGTGTTCGTATAACGAGGACCGGCGGCCGCAATCATTCAGGTATGATCACGACGAGGCATATCGGCGGCGGCGCACGAAAGATGTACAGAATCATCGATTTCAAGCGTAATAAGGACGGTATTCCGGCCCGCGTTGCCAGTGTTGAATACGATCCGAACCGTAACTGCTTTATATCGCTGGTCAATTACGCAGACGGCGAGAAGAGATATATTCTTTGCCCGGCAGGTTTGAAGGTCGGCGATGTTATAGAGAGCGGCAAGGAAGTGGAACCGAAAACGGGCAACGCAATGCCGCTGATAGCTATACCGGTCGGCGTTGAAGTGCATAATATAGAAATGTCAGCAGGCCAGGGCGGCAAGATGGTTCGCACAGCGGGCGGCTCGGCAAGGCTTATGGCTAAAGAAGGCGACTGGGCAACAGTAATTCTGCCCAGCGGTGAAATGAGAATGGTCCGCATCGAGTGCCGTGCGACAGTCGGGGCACTTTCGAATGCGGATTTCCAGAACGTAAACGTCGGCAAGGCTGGCCGCAATAGACATAAGGGCATAAGGCCCAGCGTTCGCGGCAAGGCAATGAACCCTGTAGCTCATCCGATGGGCGGCGGTGAAGGCAGAGCTAACGGCGGCCGTCATCCGTGCTCACCGACAGGAGTTTTGGCAAAGGGCGGTAAGACGAGAAATCCGAGAAAAGTATCTGGCAAGAAGATTATCCGTCGCCGCAGGAACAAACAAGGTCAAATGGTTCTGTAACAGGATTTGAGGATATCTAATGGGACGCTCACTTAAAAAAGGGCCTTTTGTAGACGAGAAAGTCTTTGCGAAAGTCGTAAAGCAGAGCGAGGCTGGATCCCGCGACCCCATCAAGACATGGGCAAGGCGCTGCACGATAGTGCCCGAGTTCGTAGGATATACGTTTCTGGTTCACAATGGTAAGGTGTTCAACAAGGTATTTGTGACCGAAGACATGGTCGGACACAAGCTGGGCGAATTTTCGCTTACGCGTACCTTCAGAGGACATTCAAGCGGCAAGAAGGCAGAATAAGGTTAAGATATGTTAAGCGGCAGCAAATTAAAAAAGCTTATAAAGCAGCGTAAGGTCGGCGTAGATCAGTTGGCTAATCAGCTTGTTCGCGGCGGTCTTACAAAAGATCAGGCCAAGTCGGCATTGAAGAACTGGCAGAGCAATTTGTATATTCCTCTTCCCCAGGCTGCTGATGTGAACGCGTTGGCTAGTGCACTAGGTGTCGATAAAGTTGAGATCTCCCGCTGGGAATCAATGTACAGGTACGCCCCGATGGCTCCCCGTAAAGTGCGGCTTGTTACTCAGTTGATATCAGGCAGGCCAGTGCAGGATGCTATTGATCTTCTCAGGTTTGCGAATAAACGTGCGGCGACACTGGTTACAAAGGTACTTAAGGCGGCGATTGCCGATGCCGACAGCCATGAAGCCGATACAGAGAGTTTGTATGTAAGTGAGGCTTGCGTAGACGGAGCCGGCTGGAGAATGGGCACCAAGCGTTTCATTGAGAAGGACCGAGGCCGTGCACATTCGATACGCAAAGATGCGTGCCATATACGAGTTACTGTTGCCAAGGCATAATTAAGCAGGAAAAGTATGGGTCAGAAGACATCACCAACAGGTTTTAGGACTGGAATAACGCTAGGGTGGCAGAGCACATGGTTTGCACCGAAAGCCAACTATGGCGAGTTCCTTGTCGAAGATTACAAGATACGGGAATTTGTAGACAAGAAGTTCAACCGTCAGCCCCCGTTTGCGGCAGTGGCAAAGACAGAGATCGCAAGAACAAGAAATGAAGTCAAGGTAACGCTGTTTACAGCACGACCTGGCATGGTAATAGGACCGAGAGGCGCCGAGGTTGACAAACTCCGCGAAGAGCTGGAAAACCTGATCGACAGGAAAATCAGCGTTAATGTAATTGAAATCAAAGAGCCGGCATTAGATTCGAAGCTTGTCGGCGAGACAATAGCCGAACAGCTTAAAAAGCGTGCGGCATTCCGTCGAGTGATGAAAATGCAATGTGAGGCGGCGATGGCAGCGGGCGCAAAGGGTGCCAAAATTATGCTGAGCGGGCGT
>MHYB01000049.1:11336-12217 GCA_001824635.1 Planctomycetes bacterium GWF2_50_10 | reverse complement strand
ATAGCACGGGCGGAAGCAGTGAAAATGGGTTCGATCCCGCTTCAGACACTTGAGGCCGACGTAGATTTTTCACAGTCGACGGCTTTTACAACTTATGGAGCTATCGGCATAAAAGTTTGGATATACAAGGGCCGTTTCGGCGAGCAGATCGAGCCGATACGCAGGCCCAGCCGCAAACCTCGGCAGCGCAGAGGTCGCGACGAAGGTTCCGGCAGTGCTGAAAACGCCCCGACAAGAGAAGACGTCGCCAGGCAGGAAAACCAGGGCTAGTATACTTAGAATCGTAGGTAAAAGGGCAGTACTATGGCGTTAATGCCTAAAAGAGTAAAATTTCGTAAAAACCAGCGCGGCCGAATGAAGGGCAACGCGACGCGATGTAATTACGTCGCATTCGGTGAGTTTGGTTTGCAGTCTCTTGAGACGAGTTGGTTGACGGGCAGGCAGATAGAGGCGGGCCGAGTAGCGGCAACTCACTTTCTGCGTCGCGAAGGCAAAGTATATATTCGTGTTTTCCCGCATCAGTCGGTATCGTCCAAGCCGCTTGAGACTCGAATGGGTAAAGGAAAAGGCGAACCGGAGTTCTGGGTAGCCCGCATATATCCTGGGACAGTGATATTTGAAATCGGCGGCGTGAGTGAAGAAGTTGCAAAACAGGCCTTGGCACGGGTGGCGCATAAGATGCCTGTTAAATGCAGATTGGTCACACGCAGACATACAGCAGTATAAGGCAGGTGTGTGAATGAAAATAGCAGATATAAGAGGCATGAGAGCAGAAGACCTTGGTGAGAAGCTTATCGAGCTTAAGAGGCAAGTGTTTGATATGCGAGCTCAGGCAGTAACCGAGAAGCTTGAGAACACTAATGCTATCATGCATGCGAAGC
>MHYB01000049.1:0-11317 GCA_001824635.1 Planctomycetes bacterium GWF2_50_10 | reverse complement strand
AACAATATTGAGAGAACGAGAGTTGAAGGGCCAGTCGTAAGGCTATGGAAACACGAAAAACCAGAAAAACAGAACGCGGAGTTGTCGTGAGCAATAGCGGCGACAAGAGCCTCAGAGTAGAAATTAAATGGATGTACAAGCATCCCAAGTACGGCAAATATCTCAAGCGTACGACAAAGGTTGGCGTTCACGATGAGAAGAATGAAGCCAAAGTCGGCGACGTTGTGGATATCAGCGAATGCCGTCCGGTTAGCAAGAATAAGACATGGCGGCTTGTGCAGGTTGTTGAGAAAGCCGTTCAAGAGTAGGAAAGAGACGCGCGTATGATACAACAGGAAACAATGGTCGATATCGCCGATAACAGCGGTGCAAAGACAGCGCAATGCATCAAGGTTATGGGCAAGAACAGTGCCAAGGGTAAGTACACCCGAGTTACTGCGAACGTAGGCGATATTATCTGCGTGGCAATCAAGAAATCGCTTCCGACGTGCCAGTTAGATGATAAAAAGGTCTACAAGTGTGTTGTGATCAGGACCAAGCAGCCTGTGAAGCGTCCTGACGGCAGTTATGTTCGGTTTGATAGAAACGCAGTCGTATTCATCGATGCCGACAATAACCCAATCGGCACGCGTATTTTCGGCGCGGTTGCACGCGAACTTCGCGATAAAAATTTCATGAAGATCATTTCGCTTGCGAGCGAAGTAGTTTAAGGCGAGAGACAGTAATGGCAGCTCATGTAAAAAAAGGTGATTTGGTCCAAATCATAGCCGGTTCAAGCAAGGGCGCTACGGGCAAAGTGCTCAAAGTGATTCCTGAGAAGGACATGGTAGTGATCGAAGGACACAACCGCAAATGGAAGCATGTAAAGCAGTCCCGCAAGTATCCTCAGGGAGGCAGGCTGCAGGTTGAGAGGCCCGTTCATATTTCGAACGTTCTGCCTGTGAATCCAAAGAGCAACAAGGGTTCGCGAGTTCGTTTTGAAGCTGACGCAAAGGGCGGCAAAAAAAGAGTAACGCTGGACGGAACCGAGCTGGGCGTTGTAGTTAAGAAATAAAGACCTTTGAACAGGTGTATCGATGGCACGTTTAAAAAGCACATATAAGACCAAGGTAGTTCCTGAACTTCAAAAGAAGTTCAATTATACAAGCCCTATGGCT
This sequence comes from Planctomycetes bacterium GWF2_50_10, assembly GCA_001824635.1. Lineage (GTDB taxonomy): Bacteria > Planctomycetota > Phycisphaerae > Sedimentisphaerales > GWF2-50-10 > GWF2-50-10. Next base: position 10,160 of record MHYB01000049.1, on the reverse strand, counting down.
GTCCCCAAAATTGAAAAGATAGTTTTATCCATGGGTGTCGGCAGGGCGGTGGCTGATAAGAAGTTTATTGATCAGGCATTTAAAGATATGACAGCGATTGCCGGTCAGAAGCCGTTACTATGTAAGGCGTCAAAGAGCGTTTCGAATTTCAAGCTACGCGAGGGAATGGATATCGGCGTAAAAGCTACCATCCGCGGGGCCAGAATGTACGAGTTCCTTGACAGGCTTATCAACCTGGCGATACCGCGTGTAAAGGACTTTCGCGGTTTGAATCCAAAGGCATTCGACGGCCGTGGTAACTATTCGATGGGTCTTGCCGAAGTGAGCACGTTCCCTGAAATTGACGCGGCGCAGCTTACCTGGCAGGAAGGTATGAACATAACATTTGTTACGACGGCAAAGACGGATAATGAAGCCAAAGAAATGCTGGCTCAGTTCGGAATGCCATTCCGTGAGAAATAAGAATAACTGGAGTTTGTAATGTCTACTAAGGCACTTGAATTTAAAGCCAAGCAGAAACCCAAGTTCAAAGTACGCGGCTACACGCGTTGTGAATTGTGCGGCAGGAGTCATGCGGTGTACCGCAAGTTCAGATTATGCCGTATCTGCTTCCGAAAACTTGCCAACGAAGGCAAAATACCTGGCGTGAGAAAAGCAAGCTGGTAAGACTTGAAAGATCGAGTTGGAGCATAATATGAGTTTGAGTGATCCTATAGCTGATATGTTGACGCGAATCCGTAACGCGGTTCGCACCGGCAAATCGGAAGTGAACGTGAAGGCTTCCAAGGTGTGCGAAGGCGTGGCCGGCGTACTCAAGCAGGAAGGTTTCATAGACGGTTATGACAGAGTAGAGGATGCCACAAAGCAGGGCATTCTTCGTATAAATCTGAAGTATTCTCTTGATGGCGAAAGTGTAATTCACGATATCAGCCGTACAAGTAAGCCCGGACGAAGGGTTTATAGTGCAGCAAAGGAACTTCCGCTTGTGCTTGGCGGAATGGGTATCGTGGTTGTTTCGACGAGCAAGGGTGTATTCAGTGATAAAGTTTGTCGCAGCGAGAAAATCGGCGGCGAGATAATTTGCACGGTGAGCTGATGAGTCGTATAGGCAAAAAACCAGTAGAAATTCCTAAGAATGTAAAAGTTGAGCAGTCCGGGCGCAAGATCAAGGTGTCTGGGCCAGTGGGTAACCTTGAATGGGAAGCACCCGCTGAGGTCACCGTCAAGGTTGATGGCACACAGGTCATAGTTGAAAATCCCAACTTGGGAGATCGCAGGTCTAGGGCGATGCATGGCACGACACGGGCGCTTATAGCGAACATGGTCACGGGCGCTGGTGTCGGGTTTACCAGGAATATGGAAATTTTCGGGACAGGGTACAATATAAAAGATCAGGGCGGAAAACTTGTGCTTTCCATAGGCTTTTCGCATCCCGTTGAAATGCAGATGCCCAAGGGCATTAAGGCCAAGATCGAAGTGCCTGCAACCAAGGGAAATGAAGTTCCTGCAAAATTCAGCCTAATGGGTCCCGATAAGCATGTGCTTGGCCAGTTTTGTGCGAACTTGCGTTCGGTACGTCCGCCGGAACCTTACAAAGGCAAGGGCATCAGGTATGCCGACGAAATAGTCAGGCGCAAGAGCGGTAAGGCGTTCGCTTCAGGTAGTTAGTAGAGATTGAGATAGGTTGGCAATCTATCAGAACATAGGATAAAGATATGCAGATCCAGATTCATAAACAGGTGTCTAGGCTCAGACGGAAGAGGCATGTACGCAAAAAAGTGTTTGGTACAGCTGAGCGTCCAAGGCTTTCAGTTTTTCGTTCGAATAAGCACATCTATGCACAGTTGATAGACGATGTCGCAGGGTTGACGCTTGCATCAATGAATACAAAATGCAAGGCGATTCGTGAGACTCTGAGCAAGACGGGCAACAAGGATGCAGCCAAGGCCGTAGGGGTATCGCTTGCTAAGCAGGCGACACAGGTAGGTATAAAGCAGGTTACGTTTGATAGAAATGGGTATCGTTATCACGGCAGGATAAAAGCCCTGGCGGATGGTGCTCGCGAAGCAGGATTAGTGTTCTAACCCTATAAATGGGAGATTAGATTTTGGCAGAAGAAATAAGCAAAGGTCAGTTTGGCCAGGAAGAAAGGCCGCTGGAAAACACGGTTGTGAAAATATACCGTTGTGCGAAAGTCGTCAAAGGTGGACGCAGATTCAGTTTTGCAGCTCTTGTTGTAGTAGGCGACAGGGCCGGAACGGTCGGAATCGGGTATGCCAAGGCGAACGAAGTTCCACAGGCAGTCGAGAAGGCTGTTAAGGAAGCAAAAAAGAATTTGCAAACGATAGTGCTGGTAAACCGCACATTGCCGCATCCGATCAAGGGCAAGTTCGGTGCGACGCGTATCCAGTTGCTTCCTGCAAGTGCAGGTACAGGCGTTATAGCGGGATCGAGTGCCCGCGCTGTGCTTGAGTATGCCGGTGTAGCGAACGTGCTGAGCAAGGTTTATGGCAGCACAGGTGCCAAGACTGTTGTCAAGGCGACGCTGGACGGGTTACTTAAGTTGCGAAGTAAAGAAGCGGTTGAATCACTTCGCGGTGTCGAAGTTCAAGCAAGTCAAAGGTGATTTGATGTTAAGCTATGAAATAACTTCAGTTGTAGGCAAACATAAAGCCCGAAGAAGAGTCGGCAGAGGGCCCGGAAGCGGGCACGGCAAAACAAGCACACGCGGTCATAAGGGTGCTAACAGCCGAGCCGGTGCTTCGACTAGGTCGATGTACCAAGGCGGTTCGATGCCTTTGTTCAGAAGAATATCGAAGCGTGGTTTCAGTAATTTTGATTTTGAAACGCGTTATTCGGTCGTGAACCTTTGGCAGCTTGATATGTTTGATGACGGCAGTAATGTCGGAATTGAGCAGCTTATCGCAGCTGGCCTGGTAGCGAATGCCAAGAACAGGATTAAAATACTGGGCGATGGCGAGCTTACCAAAAAACTCACTGTAACGGCACATAAGTTCAGTAAGTCGGCACAGCAGAAGATTACCGATATCGGCGGCTCGGCTAAGGTCGTCGCATAAAAGTTAGGAAATTACGATGCTTGCAACTTTTGTAAATATTTTCAAAATACCGGATCTTCGGAAGAAGATACTGTTTACGGTAGCGATGTTGTGCATTTACCGCATAGGCTTCGCGATTCCGGTGCCGGGTTTTGACCAATCCAAGTTTGCAGCAGAAATGGGTCAGAATCGTGATTCGTCAAGCCCTATCGGTCGCGTGGCGGATTACCTTCAAATGTTTACCGGCGGCAGGCTTGACCAGACGAGTTTATTCGGGCTGGGCATTATGCCATATATTTCGGCATCAATTATATTGATGCTGCTTGGTGAAGTGGTTCCTTCGCTGCGCAAACTGAGGCAGGAAGGTCAGACCGGACACAAGAAGATTCAGGAGTATACGCGATATCTCACGGTTCTTCTTTGCGTATTCCAGGCGATGATGTACCTTAAATTAATGGGGCAGTACAGTTATGCCGGTATGCATGGAATGGCTATTGCGATGGGCGTAGTCGGTATGACGGCTGGTACAATATTTTTGATGTGGCTCGGTGAGCAGATTGATGAATACGGAATCGGCAATGGTATAAGTCTTATCATCATGGCTGGTATTCTTGCCAGAATGCCTTGGGCAATCGCACGGTTTTGGAACAATATGGAATGGACGGTTGGCGGCGCTCCAGGCAAGTATGGTCCGGCTCACCTTATATTCTTGCTTGCATCATTTGTGTTTGTTGTAGCCGGTGCGATCCTGATAACACAAGCACAGCGTCGGATTCCCATCCAGCAGGCTAAACAGATGCGAGGCCATCGTATGTACGGCGGACAGAGGCATTATCTTCCGCTGCGTGTCAATCATGGCGGTGTTATGCCGATTATTTTCGCATCGAGCTTGATGATGTTTCCTCCTGTGTTGATAGGACAGTTGCTGCGTGTATGGCCTGATTCAAACGCACTTGGAATGATACAGAATGCGTTTCAAGAGCACGCCTACACTTACAATATAGTTTATATTACGCTGATATTCTTGTTCGCGTACTTTTGGACGACGGTTCAGTTCCAGCCGAAGGAAATGGCAAAGCGGCTACGTGATTCGGGAAGCTTTATTCCAGGACTGCGTCCGGGTCCTCGTACGGCTGAGTATCTTGAGACAGTAATGACCAGGATAACGTACTTTGGTGCGGCGTTCCTTTCGGTCATCGCGGTAGTGCCAAGTGTTGTAAATCGTTCAATGGGTATTGAATGGCAGATAACCCAGTTTCTTGGCGGTACTGGCTTATTGATCGTTGTGAGTGTGTCACTTGATCTAGTCCAGCGTATTGAAGCGAACCTTCTGATGCGTAACTACGAGGGCTTCAGTCAATCGGGCAGAATCAAGGGAGCTTACGCATGAGGATTATACTGCTTGGTCCGCCCGGTGCTGGTAAAGGTACGCAGTGCAAGAGAATTGTGGACCGACTTGGTGCGGTGCATTTGTCCAGCGGTGATATACTTCGCGGAGAGCGTGCTGCTGGAACAGAGCTTGGCAAAAAGGCCCAAAGTTTTATGGATTCAGGCGGTCTGGTGCCTGATGACCTTATAGTCGCGATGATGGCAGGGGCCATACAGAAGGCCGGCGGCAAATATGTTTTAGATGGTTTTCCACGGACAGTTGTTCAGGCGCAGGAGCTTGATAAGGCTCTTATGAAAGCCGGCGACAAGATCGATGTTCTTTTGAATCTTAATATTGACGACAAAATCGTTGCATCGCGTATGACCGGCAGAAGAAGCTGCAGCGTATGCGGGACGGTTTATCATGTGGAAAATCTCAAGCCCAAAAAAGAGGGTTTGTGTGATAAAGACGGGTCGGAGCTTGTGCAAAGAGCCGATGACAAGCCGGAAGTGGTGGCAAACAGGCTTAAAACCTACCATGCCCAGACCGCACCGGTAATAGATCACTATAAGAAACAGAACCTTGTAATGTCTGTCGATGCCGATAAGGATATAGACGAAGTTACAAAGGCGATATTCGCGAAACTGGATGCACTTAAGGGTGCGTAGTTTCGTAGTACGGTAGGTATGGCAATAACGCTACGCAGCCGCAGAGAAATAGATTTGCTTCGCAATGCGGGCAGAGTGGTTGCCGAAGTTCTTTTAAAATTGCAGGAATCGGCAAGGCCGGGTGTAAGCACGGCTGAGCTTGATCGGATCGCCGAGAAGATTACGATCGAACGCGGAGGCAGGGCGCTGTTCAAGGGTGTAAAAAGCCCTTATGCCAGAAAGCCGTTTCCGGGTACTATCTGTGCTTCGCTTAACGATCAGGTTGTGCATGGAATACCATCTGACGAGATCAAGCTCAAAGATGGTGATATTCTCAGCGTGGATTACGGCATAAGACTTGGTGCTTATTGCGGCGATGCGGCGGTTACGATCGGTGTGGGCCGGGTATTGAGCAGTAATCACAAGCTGATGGATGTAACCAAAAGCGTGTTGGATATCGCGATATCAATGTGTGCTCCAGGGTTGAAATGGAGCGAAATCGCGAGCAGGATGCAGAAGCACGCTGAATCGCAGGGTTTTTCAGTAGTACGCGATTATGTCGGGCATGGAATAGGGACTGAAATGCACGAAGACCCGCGTGTGCCGAATTTTGTGAGTCCTGAACTTAGGTCGCACGATATTATGCTTGCCGAAGGTATGATTCTTGCTATCGAGCCGATGATCAACGCGGGAAGCTTTCATGTGAAAATGCTTCGCGACGGTTGGACGGTTGTGACAAAAGATGGAAAATGTTCGGCGCATTTCGAGCATACCGTAGCAATAACCACGCACGGATGCGAAGTGCTGACAGTTTAAGGAATTATGTCGAAAAAAGATGCGATCAAACTTGAGGCCAAGGTAATTGATGCACTGCCGAACGCAGTGTTCAAGGTCGAGTTGGAAAACGGTCATCAGATTATAGCGCATGTTTCGGGCAAGATGAGAATGCATTTCATTCGTATTCTTCCCGGCGATATGGTTACGGTAGAGATGTCCCCCTATGACCTGAGCAAAGGTCGGATAACGATGCGTCACTAATCCTGAAAAAGGTGAAGATATGAAAGTAAGAAGTTCAGTAAAACGTATTTGCGAAAACTGCAAGATAATCCGCCGTAAAGGGCAAGTGCGCGTAATCTGTTCGAATCCGCGTCACAAGCAGAGGCAGGGTTAATTTGGCAAGAGAAGATAAGGAGTAGTTATGCCGCGTATCGTTGGTGTTGATATTCCCAATGACAAACCCATCAGGATATCGCTTAGATACATCCATGGTATCGGCCCGTTTGCTGCTGAGGTTATCCTTAAGGAAGCGAATGTGGACGGCCAGCTTAGAGCCAATAAGCTCACGGAAGATGATGTAAGCCGTATAGCACAGATCATTGACCGTAATTACCTGGTGGAGGGTCAGCTTCGTCGTCAGATATCACAGAACATCGCCCGGCTGCGTGAAATTGGCTGCTATCGTGGAGTACGGCACAGAAGAGGTTTGCCGGTTCGTGGTCAGCATACACAAACCAACGCTCGCACCCGCAAAGGTCCAAGAAAGACGGTTGCCGGCAAGAAGGGCGTCAAGGAAATGCGCGGTTAATTTAAGAATTTGAGCACAGGATAAGATGGTATGTCAAAAGCTGCGGGAAAGAAAAAAGTTAAAAAGAATATATTAAAGGGCGTTGTCCACATCAAGGCAACGTTCAATAATACTCTCGTGACAATAACCGATGCAAACGGTGATACGATCAGTCGTGACTCTGCTGGTACAGTAGGTTTCAAGGGATCACGCAAAAGCACGCCATTCGCCGCACAGAGAGCAGCTGAAAAGTGCGCTGCTGCCGCGATGAGAAACGGTGTTCGTGAGGTTGAGATAAGGGTAAAGGGGCCGGGATCCGGTCGCGAATCTGCAATATCTGCAATTCAGCAGGCAGGACTTCGGATTTCCTCGATTGAAGATGTTACGCCGCTGCCTCACAATGGCTGCCGTCCGCCGAAAAAGAGAAGAGTATAAAAACAACGATAAATCGGAGAAGATATAAGCGATGGGACGTTATCTTGAATCATCTTGCAAATTGTGCCGGCGCGAAGGCATGAAACTGATGCTTAAAGGCGCAAAGTGTGAGACAGCAAAGTGCGCCATTGAGCGTCGTGAGAAGAGCATGGCTCCTGGTCAGCATGGATGGCGCAGGGGCAAAAGCAGTGAATATGCAGTACGCCTTCGTGAGAAGCAAAAAGTAAAGCGATATTATGGTATGCTTAACAGCCAGTTTATGCGGTATGTTGCAGAAGCGGCGAGCAAACCAGGCAACACAGGTGAGTTGCTTCTTGTATTGCTTGAACGCCGTCTTGATAATGTTGTTTACAAGCTGAACTGGGCCCCGTCCCGCAAAGCGGCAAGGCAGGTTATTGCACATGGACATGTGCATGTAAACGGCCGCAAGGTCGACATAGCTGATTTTCGTGTTGATATCGGTGACAAGCTGACGCTTAAGAAGGCTGAGAAATCAACCAAACGGGTTAAAGAACAGCTTGCGACGAATCCGAATTTTCAGGCACAGAGCTGGCTGCAGCTTAATGCCGATAAACCGGAGGCAACTATCGTCGCAATGCCGACGCGTGATGATATTCAGATTCCTGTTGAAGAGCAGTTGGTTATTGAATTCTGCTCGAAATAATAGTATTTATTGCTAGGCAAATTAACAGATAGCTGCCAGTCTGGTTAGGCCTTGATGGCCGCTGAGAACATTTGTCGAGCTTTTTTTGGAGGCCATATATGCGAATTACTTGGCGTGGTTTGGAGTTACCAACGCGTGTTGAACGTGATCAAAATATTTCGAGCGTAAGCTATGGGAAATTTTATGTCGAGCCATTCGAAAGAGGGTTTGGCACGACAATAGGAAATTCACTTCGTCGCGTCTTGCTTTCTTCACTTGAAGGCAGCGCTGTTACGTCCATTAAGGTTGGTGGTATCGATCATGAGTTTACATCGCTTCCGGGCGTAATGGAAGATGTAACTGAAATTGTGCTCAATGTAAAAAGACTGATTGTCCGATCAACGAGTGAAGCCGCCAGAGCGATCAATATTTCTGTTCAAAAGATAGGGCCAGTTACTGCAGCAGACATAGTTCCGGATCCAAATATTGAAATCGTTAATAAGGATCTGGTGATCGCGACGTTAACCGAAAATCGTAAGTTCGAGATGGAACTAGTAGTTGAGAATGGACGCGGTTATTCTCCAGCCTCTGAGAGGCTTGCTCAAATGGACCGATTTGATCAGGAAGCAGGCCGGATCGTTGTTGACGCTATATATTCACCTGTTTTGCGAGTGCGTTATAAGACTGAGGACACGCGTGTAGGTCAGCGTACGAATTATGACAAGTTGATTCTTGAAATATGGACTAACGGGACCGTTTCGCCGGAAATGGCGATGGTTGAGGCTGCCAAGATATTGCGTAAGCACATAAACCCCTTTGTTCAGTATTTCGAACTTGGTGCAGAAACTGTAGAATCGCCAGTGGTTACAGAAGAGGCATTGAAGCCACAGGTTAACGAGGAACTTATCGGTAAGCTTGGCAAGCCGATTCATGATCTCGAGCTTTCTGTTCGTGCGAGCAACTGCCTTGAATCTGTACGTATTGAAACAGTTGGCCAATTGGTAACAATGACCGAGGCGGACTTGCTCAAAGTTAGAAGCTTTGGCAAGACCAGTCTGCGCGAGGTAAAACGCAAACTTGCGGACCTCGGATTGTCGCTTGGCATGACTGATGTTGGTTGATGTTTGAATTAGAAAGAGGATAGTAATATGCGTCATCGTGTAGCAGGACGTGAATTGAGCCGAACAAGCGAGCACAGGCTCGCCTTGAGGCGGAATATGGTCGCTTCGTTGATAGAACATGAAACGATCTCGACGACAGTAATAAAAGCGAAGGAAATAAAACCTTTTGCGGAGAAAATAATTACACTTGCGAAGAAGGGAACTCTTGCGGCACGACGTCAAGCAATAGGTATTCTCGGTAATCGTGACATAGTTAAAGAGCAGGACGGCGAAAATGTAAAGGTCGGTACTGTGATCGGTAAGCTTTTTAGCGAGATTGCGCCACGTTATCTGGACCGGCCAGGTGGTTACACTCGAATAATAAAATTATCCAAACGTCGCGTTGGCGATGGTGGTCAGCTCGTTCTATTCCAACTTGTTGGCCAGCAGAAGAGTGAAGAAGCAGCAACAAAAAAGAAGAAAGCCAAAAAAAAGGACATGGGATCTACTAAGCGATAACTTTCAATTAGCGATTTCAGTGGTTGTTTGGATTGAACAGATTGCATAATAGAGTAAGCTTGTGTCTTATGGAGGTTAATTAGGGCAAAGTATTAGAAAAGCTTTTTTACAAAGACTTTATTAGAAGATTAAAATAGAATATTAATTTAATTGCGGGGTAGAGCAGCTTGGTAGCTCGTCGGGCTCATAACCCGGAGGTCGTAGGTTCGAATCCTACCCCCGCTAGTTAGACCGAGAGATAAGTACTTGTAAAATAAGAACTTATCTCTTTTTTTATGCGCGGTGGTTGCCCGTTATGAACCCACGATTTTGGGCTCGTAACGTGGAGGTCGTACGTTCGAAACGATCCCCCGCTATTTTTGTAAGTCTCGCCGAGGTCGTGAGTTACGACCACCCGTTGTATGCGACGGTGCGGCATGTAAGCTGGTGAATAGCATCGAAAATGGAGCCGGTGATAGCGGCGAATTTTGAGCCACCTAGGTTAATAAATATAGCGTTGATTTCAACGCTGTCAATAAACTCCTGTGATTTTATACTTCTTTACTGCCGGCCAACGGGTCGATATTGTTTTCGGCAGTCTTGCGTTTGATATTCCTGAGGCTTGCGTTGCGTTAAGCCGGAAGCTTGGGGCCAGGATTTCAATTACATGCACATGATGCGTAAGCCTGTCCAGCAGTGCTCCTGCCAGTCTTTCATCATCTACAAAGACTTGCGGCCAGCTGGCGAACGGCGATAACGTAAGATAAGTTTCGCTTTTTTGTAAGTCGATATAGTAAGTCCTCCATTTGGACGATTGTTTTGTTGTAAATAAAACCCTAATGGAGGAC
>MHYB01000048.1:26734-27003 GCA_001824635.1 Planctomycetes bacterium GWF2_50_10 | reverse complement strand
GATCTTGGGATGGACAGCCTGGCCAGGACGGATGTGGCGATATGGCTCCAAAAGGAGTTCGGTCACGAATTGCCTGATCCTGACAGCCTGCAAAAGGTGGATGATGTAATACTCGCGGCGGCGGGACGGCTTAGTTTTAAAGCAAAGTCAGAGCTGAAGCCGGCGGGCAGGAAATGGTTTAAGGACGGCAGCGACAAGCTGATCACAACGCCGCAGGGTACGAACATAGCGGATGTCTTTTTGTGGCAGGCAAGGCGTAATCCTTCAAT
>MHYB01000048.1:20930-26693 GCA_001824635.1 Planctomycetes bacterium GWF2_50_10 | reverse complement strand
GGGATATTGTCACAGCTTGCATGGTGCTTAAGGGCGAAGTTGAGAAGATCGAGGGCCAGTACCTGGGCCTGATGTTTCCCGGATCGGTGGGGGCGGATGTTTTTTACCTTTCGACCTTATTTGCGGGCAAGGTGCCGGTGATGATCAACTGGACGCTTGGCTCGCGGGTGATAAAGGAATCGCTTAATTCACTTGGAATAAAGAAGATACTCACAGCCCGGCAGCTTGCATCGAGACTGGCGTCGCAAGGGTTGGATCTTTCGGAGGTGCAGGATAGTTTCGTATATGTCGAAGACATAGCCGGGCGGGTGGGGTTGTGGGCTAAGCTGGGGGCGAAACTTGCGAGTTATGTAAGCTGGGCAAAGCTGGAACGGGCCAAAATACCGCATCTGGCGGCGGTGCTCTTTACAAGCGGTTCGGAAGCAGTTCCCAAAGCGGTGGGGCTTACGCACGACAATATCTTTTCCAATCTTCTTGACGTGCTCAAGGTTATAAAGGTTTACGAAAGCGATAGGCTGATCGGGTTTTTACCGCCGTTTCATTCATTCGGGCTTACGGCTACGATGCTCACGGCGCTTTGCGGGGGGCTTAGGACGGTTTATTATCCCAATCCGCTCGAAAGCGGGGCTATATGCAAGATGATCAAGGCGTATAAGGTAACGATGCTTATCGGCACACCGGCGTTTCTTGACGCCATTATGCGGGCGGCTGGGAAGGGTGAGCTTGAGAGTCTGCGGCTGATCGTTACCGGCGCGGATGTATGCCCGCCTCGCGTTTATGAATCGCTCAAGGCGCAGGTGCCGGGGGCGAAAATACTTGAAGGCTATGGCGTTACGGAATGTTCGCCTATTGTGAGTTTGAATGACGAAGATGCGCCGGTGCCGTATTCTATAGGGAAACTGCTGCCTTCATTTAGCTGGAGATTTCTTGATCCGCAGACGCTTTTGCCGGTGGCATCAAACAGGGGCCTATTATGCGTCTCGGGGCCTAGCGTATTTGAGGGATATTTGAATTATGGCGGCCGCAGCCCGTTTGTTGAAATCGACGGCAAGCGGTTTTATATAACGGGGGATATCATCGAGGTGGATGACAAGGGCGTGATGGTGTTTAAGGGGCGGCTCAAGAGGTTTATTAAACTCGGCGGGGAGATGATAAGTTTGCCTGCGATTGAGGCTGTGCTGGAGAAGGCTTTAAAACCCAATACAGAAAAGGGGCCTGCGATCGCGATAGAGGCATCCGTACAGGATCCGCCTGAGATCGTGCTTTTTACTACCTTGGATATCGACCGGGAGAGCGTAAATAACATTGTTCGACAGGGCGGGTTATCGGGGCTGCATTCGGTGCGCAATGTTATAAAGCTGGATGAGTTGCCTGTGCTGGGTACAGGGAAGACGGATTACAGGAAACTCAAGGCTCGGCTGGGGTGATTTTGGGCGCAAGTTGGGGGTTTAGGGGTAGAGGAATGGGAGAGTTTTGAAGTTTTGGTTTTGGGTTTTGAGTTAAATGTGGGTTTTTGGGGGTGCCAGTGCGGTTTTTGAGGGGGATGGCGTGAGTTTTGGGTCATGTAAAAAAGTGTGTCAAGCGAAATGTTTGGGGGGGTATAGGGGGGCGTTTCATTGATTATTGATTAAGGATCAGTGATTATTTGAAGAAAAGATGGGCGTGTGGGGGTACCATGGGGTGGTTTGGTTCTGGATAGGGGAATTCGGGTATTTAGCCGCGGGGGTGGAATTTTTTGTGGACTGAGCGGAGGCGGTCGGCATCGACGTGGGTGTAGATCTGGGTGGTGGCGATGTCGACGTGGCCTAGCATGTCCTGGACTGCGCGGAGGTCTGCGCCGCCGGAGAGGAGGTGGGTGGCGAACGAGTGGCGTAGGGTGTGGACTGTGACGCGGTCGCCGAGGCCTGCGCGGAGGGCGTATTTTTTTACAAGACGCCAGAGTTCTATGCGGCCGAGCTTTCGGCCGGTGCGTGAAAGAAGAAGGTAGTCCTGGCTGAAGGTCTTTTCTAGTTTGGGCCGCTGATCGGTTAGATATTTTTCGATGGCTTCAATAGCTGCTTTGCCTATGGGGACGATGCGTTCCTTGTTGCCTTTGCCGAAGAGGCGGAGGTAGCCGACATTTACATTGCAGTCTTTTATCTTTAGGCCGGCGAGTTCGCTGGCGCGCATGCCGGCGGCGTAGAGGAGTTCGAGCATGGCTTTGTCGCGGAGGTAATAGGGTTCATCCGGCTGGGGGGTTTGGAGGAGTTTAAAGACGTGGTGGCGCGAGCAGACGGTGGGGAGCCGCTGCCAGAGTTTTGGGCCTTCAAGGATGGCGGTGCAATCATCTTCTATGTGGCCCATGAGGCGCTCGAAGCGGAGCAACATTTTTATTGCGACGAGACCGCGTTTTATCGAGGCTTCGGCTTTGTCATCCTGGGTCAGGATCTTTAGATATTTGTGCACCACCGGCGGGGTGATCTGGGCGGGTGTAGAGACGTTGTTTTCGCCGCAATATTCGCTAAAGGCTTTGAGGTCGCGGCCGTAGCCGAGGATCGTGTTGGGGCTTAGGCCGGCCTCGATGGCGAGGTAATCGAGAAAAGCTTTTACGGAATTGCCAAGGGGCAATTCTTTTAGTTTTTTAGCCAGAGATTGAGTTTGGATTTTGGACATAGGTAAATAAGTAACAAGGAATAAGAAACAAGGCAAGTTCTAAGTTCTAAGTGTTCAGTGAAAGGTGCTCAGATAGTTAAGTTACAGGCTGGTCATGCGGGGAGGTTTATGCAGAATGAGGTTCCTTTTCCTAATTGGGACTGTACACGGATATGGCCTTTGTTGAGTTCGACTAATTTTTTTACAATGGCAAGGCCCAGGCCATCGCCTTTTTCGGTGGTTGAGGCTCTGAAGAACATGGTAAAAATTTTGGGCTGGTCTTGTTGGGAAATTCCGATGCCGTTATCGATGAAGCAGTAGGTACTGTGATCGCTGGTGCGACGGCCGGTGACGGTAAGAACAAGGGGTCTGGATGGGTCTCTGTATTTGATTGCGTTGCCGATGAGATTGGAAAAGACCTGCTTTAGATGGTTGGCGTCGGCTGTGCATGGCGGCAGGTCTGCCAGTTCGATGCGGATTTTGTTTTCCTTAATAGTGAATTCGTAGTTTTTAAAAATTTCGGCGAGCATGGCTGAGACATCTACTTTAACAGGCGTAACGGGCTGTTTGCCGGTACGGGCAACCCTGACGAGGCTCTCGATGAGACTGCTCATGGTGATGGCACTTGATTCGATGAATCCTATGGAGTCTGATACCTGGCTGGTGAGTTTTTGAGCTTGCGATGCTTTATCCGGCTGGACAAGAGCTGTAATTTCGCTGATGTCGCGTTTAAGCTCGCTGGAGAACCCCTTGATATTTACAAGAGGCGAGCGCAGGTCATGTGAGACGGTTGAAATGACAGATTCAAGCTCACTGTTTTTTTCTTCGAGGATTTCGCGTAGGTCGTGGGCTTCTTGAAAAATGCGTTTTCTGATAGCCGCATACCGCATGAGCATAAAGAGTGACGAAAAGATCAGCACCAGGGCAACGGCAACAAAAATGCTGATCTCAAGGATAGCGTTGCCGGCAGCGTCTATAGCGGCCCGGTTCTGCTGGGCAATCAACAAATCGTTGCGATTTCTAAGTTCGAGTATTTTCCTGAGCGGGGTACTAAGCTGCTCGATCTTGGCGATGATGGGCATGTTCCGACGAGGTACTTCGAAGCCTTGTGTCTGCGCGATATTTACAAGTTCCCGTAATTGAGAGATCAAGGACTGGACATCATTAATTGTCGGATCAACGGCGGCACCCTGGCCTATATCGGGTTCGGCTGAACGTATTTTTTCAATGAGCTTTTCTGTATCCGTAGCGAGTGCGTTGAAATTTTCGAGGTTCATTGGATCTTTATAAAGCAGGAAGGTGATGCTTTCACTTCGCATATCGACGAGATTTGCGGAGATGGTCTGGAGTATCTCGAGGTGTTTGGCGGCTTCGTTTTCTTGTATGGTTATCATCCGCAGCTCATTTTTTTCCGAATAAGCCAGAAAGACTATGCCAATTAGTATGGCTAAACCACAGAAGAGGATGAATATAGATAAATTTTCTTTAAAGTTGAGTATTCTCATTTTGTACCTTCAAACCTAAATTAGCATACGCCCCCTGTATTTGAAAGTTTAGCAAGTCAAAGTCCGGAAAAAAAGTTTGCTTTTGTCTTGACCTAATCCTAAGGGCTTGTATAAATATGCGGGTTTTTTTGGACGTTGAGTGCTTAAAACAATTTTCGGAGAAGTTGGGCTATGAAGATCAGCAAACGAGCTATGGCGGTAATCGATTCACCTACTATGGCGGTAGCGACAAAGGCAATGGAGCTTAAGGCCAAGGGTGTTGATGTGGTGAGTTTTGGAGCGGGTGAGCCGGACTTTGATACGCCGGATTACATCAAGGAAGCTGCGATAGCGGCTTTGAAGGCAGGGCAGACGAAGTACACAGCGACTACGGGTATTGCCGATCTTCGCAAGGCGATTTGTGCCAAGCTTGAGAAGGAAAACAATCTCAAGTATGCGCCCGGACAAGTGATCGTGAATATCGGAGCAAAGCATTCGGTTTATGAATCGATGCAGGCGGTGCTGGATGACGGCGATGAGGTTATAATGCCCGCGCCGTACTGGGTGACGTATCCTGAGGCGATCGCGCTGGCTGGGGCAAAGCCGGTGGTTGTGAAGACGGACAGGGCAAACAGCTACAAAATGACCCCCGCACAGCTTAAGGCGGCGATAACACCCAAAACCGCGATGGTGATAATCAATTCGCCCAATAATCCGGGCGGATTTACCTATACGCCGGACGAACTGAGGGCGCTGGCGAAGGTGCTTGAGGGGACGAATATTTGGATACTTTCTGACGAGATATATGAGCGGCTTATTTATGGCGATACGAAATTTATCAGCGTGGCGGCGCTTTCGGAAGACGCTTACAAGCGGACATTAACGATAAACGGCTTTTCCAAGTCGTATTCGATGACGGGCTGGAGGCTGGGTTATACGGCAGGGCCTAAGGACGCGATCGACGCGATGGGGCGTTTGCAGTCTCACATGACGCAGAACCCGGTGAGCTTTGCACAGGTAGGCGCGGTTGCGGCTTTGACCAAGGAGGCAGGGCAGGTTGAGGCTATGCGGGTTGAATTTGAAAAACGCGGCATACACATGGCGGCTCGGCTTAATGCGATTAAAGGCGTGGTTTGCCCGCAGCCGACAGGGGCGTTTTACTGCTTCCCGGATGTATCGGCACACTTTGGCAGGACCATCGGCGGGGTGAAGATTACCGACAGCATGAGCTTTTCGAGTGCGTTTCTTGAACAGGCGAGCGTTGCGCTGGTTCCGGGCGGGGCGTTCGGGTGTGATGAGAATGTGCGACTTAGCTTTGCAACTTCAATGGCACAGATCGATAAGGGGCTGGATAGGCTGGAGCAGTGGCTTGGCGAATAGTGATTTGTGATTGGTGATTAGTTTTTAGTGAATATAGACCTGTTCCGTTGGAAACGGAATGGGTCTTTTTTTTGTCCCAAATACAAACTTGTAATTTTGCGTAAACCGTTGTTTAATTAGCACTTTATGTTTATTTAAAAACGTATAAAGGGTTTTGAGAATACATTATGGCGCAGAAAATCGAAACCGGCAGCAACGGCATGATAAAGGATGTTAAGGGACGGGCAGCTCTTTCGGGCTGGTCTATGGTCATTTTCTATATCGCGAT
>MHYB01000048.1:17845-20853 GCA_001824635.1 Planctomycetes bacterium GWF2_50_10 | reverse complement strand
ATTTTGTCAATCACGGCGTTAATACGGTTGAGCCGTTCAGTGCGAATTCCCACCATGCAGGGCCGACCGACGCGAGCATGACTAAATATGCCCAGCAGATACGGGCGGACATAAAGGCTATGCCTGAAGAGGAGTCGATGCGGGGGGTGAAGACCGCAGTGCTGACGCGGTGGGCAGACTGGGTGGGTTCGTACCCGCAGTGGCCAAAGTGGAAGAAAGATATGCTGGCGAAATGGCACCCGACGGGGTGGATAAACCAGAACTGGCTGACGCATGTTATTTTTTATGAACTGGTGAATGCTTTCGGGACAAAAGATGCCCCGGCGTATGACGCGCTGATAGTGTGGAAATTCGCACTATATATTGTAGCGGTGTTTGTGGTGTTCTATACGGGCAAATATCTTGGGGTGAATCCGGCGCTGGCGGCGGTGTTCGCATGTTTTGCGATGCTGGTGGGCAGAACTTTTCTGGATGTTCGGCCGGCGGGGTTCTCTAACCTGCTGACGGGCGTTTTGATAATGGTGTATGTGCTTACGACTTACCGCAATAAGCTGTATATATGGTTGTTTGTGCCGATAGTGGCGCTGTGGTCAAATCTGCATGGCGGCTATTTGTATGCGTTTATTACAATTGTGCCGTTTGTCGGGATGAGTGTACTTGCCGCGCTGCCGAAAAAATATTACAGGCCCGCTTATTTTGTGCTCGTGGCAGGTGCGGTAATTTATCTGCTTGCGAAGATGTATAAGCTTGCAAGTGCAACGGAAGGCGGGGCTTCGTCGAGTCCGGAAGATATGCTCCTTGGGGTGCTTCCGGCGATGCTTGTGGTGGTATTTGCTTATATTGTGCTGTGGAACCAGGACAATCTCATCGGTATCGGTAAGAGCGGGGTATGGCATTCGATAGGTGCTGCGGTTGCGGGCTTTATCGCGATGGTCATTTTCAATCCGTTCCACCTTACGAACCTTACGCATACTTATGTGATCAGTATATCCAAGCATGCTGAACAGTGGCGGACGGTTAATGAATGGCACAGCGCGTGGGAGTGGAAGAATCCTGTCGGGGATGAGATACCGTTTTTGGTGATGTTCCTGCTTGGGTGCGCGGTGCTGCTGGTGTGGCTGATAGTTTGGATGGCTGCGAGGCCGCGGGTGAGTGTTGCGGGGCGAAATGTGAAAATTAAGGCAGTACAGCCGACGGTTGCCGCTATCGGGCAGGAGTTTGCCTGGCCCAAGGTTGATATGGCATTATTGATAATCGCGGTGCTTACGATTTATATGGCGGTGCGTTCGAGACGTTTTATTCCGATAGCGGGAATGGCGGCGTGTCCGGTTATCGCATTGTACCTTGACCAGATAATCAGGATGATTTCTGCGGTGTGGACGAATCCCGGCAGGATGAGGCTTACTGTGCCGAGTATGCCTGCGGGGATACAGCGAGCTTTGTTAGGGTTAGCAGTGCTGGCGACAGTCGGGCTGGGATCGTGGTGGGGTTATAATTACTATAAAATATATGTTGCGCCGTGGCCGGATGATGATCAATATACGTCGGTGTTTCAGCGGATGACGGCATCTTATGCCAAGCCGTTCTGCGCGGGTTATTTCATGCGGGAAAACAAACTCAGCGGCAATATGTTCAACTACTGGACCGAGGGCGGGTTTATCGCGTGGATTCAGAATCCTGATCCGAATACGGGCAGGACGCCGCTGCAATTATTCATGGATGGCAGGGCGCAGGCGGCTTATGAGCCGGCCAGCTACGAAGAATGGATGCTCATAATGGCAGGCGGGCCTTACGCTATGGGCGAAGAGCCTGATTATAAAAGAATTGGGGACTGGACGGATAAGAAGCTCAAAAGTCATAAAGTCTGGCTGGTGCTGATGCCGGCGGGTCAGCTTGATACGCCGCTGGTGATGGGGCTGGAAAGGCACACGGACTGGCGCACGGTATTCATAAATAACAAGCAGCAGATACAGGTGGATATCAGTACGAAGGCGGGCAAGGATATATTCATGGCTGTTCTGAGCGGGACGGCGAAATTCCCGGACGAGTTTTCAAAGGATCTTTCGCGCGGGCATATTATGCTACAGATGAATAATGAGCAGATGCAGGCGGCGGGTTTTGATCTGGCCCAGAAGGCCTTTGCCGCGAAGCCTTCGCAGATGCCTCTGATAGAACTGCTCCAGGCGGGTCAGCGGGACGCACAGTTCGGTGAAGCAGCAAGGAAGATCATCAACAATTATCTTGACGAACTCGATAAGAATATTGAGCAGTGGCAAAAGAAGGACGGCGTAAACGATAAGATCGTAGCGGGTATAGTGATCTCAAATTATCTCCAGAGAACGACTACAGACCCTGCTTTTAAAGACATGCTGGCTAAAAGATCGAGCCTGTATTATCAGATGCAGCGTGAACTGGTAGAAGGTTCGAGGTGGTAACGGCAATGTTGCAATCAGAAAAATTAAAGCCGCTGCCCGATGAGGATAAGGTTTCGATAAGTGTTTTCCTGCCATGTTACAACGAAGAGGAAAATGTCGAGCGTACGGCGGCGAACGCGCTGGAGGTGCTCGAAGCGATTTCGAATGATTATGAGCTTATCATCGTAAATGACGGGAGCGGCGACAGGACAGGTGAGATAGCCCGGAGATTGGCTGGTGCAAACCCTCGGATACGCGTTGTTGATCACCCGGTAAACAGGGGTTACGGCGGGGCGCTGCAGAGCGGCTTCAGGGTGGCAACAAAAGAATTTGTGTTTTATACGGACGGCGACGGGCAATTTGATATGAAGGAATTGCCGGCGCTTTTACCGCTTATTAAGCAGTGCGATATTGTGAGCGGCTACAGGATGAACAGGCAGGATAATTTTATTCGCAAGATCAACGCGTGGTGCTGGGGAAGGCTTGTGAATTTTGTTTTTTCTATGAATATCCGTGATGTCGATTGCTCTTTTAAGCTGTTTAAGCGGTCTATCTTTGACAATATTAAGATGCGGAGCAACGGCGCTTTGATCG
>MHYB01000048.1:15924-17806 GCA_001824635.1 Planctomycetes bacterium GWF2_50_10 | reverse complement strand
AAGTAATTCAGCGAGGCGTAAATCACTATCCCAGGATCGCGGGCAAGGCAACCGGTGCCAAACTGTCGGTTATCTTGCGGGCTTTCAAGGAGCTGATGGCACTTCGCAAGCAAATACAAGAAGACGACGCAAATGCAGTATCCAAGTAACAGGTTTATTCGTAAAGACCTTGTAGCACATATTTATTCAGATGCGCTCATTCATAATGCGAGGACTTTAAGCAGTCATACGGGGCCAAAGGTTAAGTTCTGTGCGGTTGTAAAGGCTAATGCCTACGGCCACGGTATTGCCGAAGTAGTGAATATTCTTAAAGACGGGCCTGTGGATTTTTTCGCGGTGGCGAGTCTTTATGAGGCATATTACATCGCGCAAATGGCGATACGTCAGCCGGTGCTTGTGCTTGAGCCGCTCCATCCCGGTCAGGACAAAGAACAGATCATTCTTGCCGCTCGCAACAGTATTCATTGCACAATATCGTCGATGGAGGCGGCTGAATATGTGCAAGGCGTTCTTGCAAATACGCCATACATATTGCAACTGCATGTAAATATCGACAGCGGCATGGGGCGATGCGGAATATCGCCAGCGGATGGGGCAAAACTTCTTGAAAAAGTAAATGAGCTTAAAAAGCTAAACCTGGCGGGGATATATACACATTTCGCGACCGCGGATGAGGATGATCTTTCATTCGCGTATGAGCAGCTAAAGACGTTCAACGCGTTTCTTGATGCAAACAGCCTCAAGAACAGGCCCAATCTGATAATTCACGCAGCCAACAGCGCAGCTACGATAAAGATGCCGCAGTCGCATTTCAATATGGTTCGCTGCGGCGTTTCGCTGTACGGCTACTTTTCGCGGCCTCAGGCTCATCCCCAGCTTAAACTTCGGCCTGCTATGAGACTTGAAGCGCCGATAGTGCTCATAAAACCAATGCCTGCTGGTTCGCCTATCAGTTACGGCAGGAGCTTTGTGGCAAAACGTGATACACTGGTGGGGCTTGTGCCGCTTGGGTATGCAGACGGTTACTGGCGGTGTTTTTCCAACAAGGCGGTGATGAAGGTTGGCGAATATGTCGCGCCTGTTATCGGCAGGGTATGTATGGATCAGGCGTTGATTGACGTCACTGATGTGCCCGGCGTGCACCTGGGCCAGAAGGCTACGATATTAGATAACGATCATGATTCGCCATGCGGGGCGTATGCGCTTTCGCAGCTGGCTGAGACTATCGTATATGAGATTATAACCTGCGTCCATGAACACGTCGACAGGGTTATCCACTAGATCCACATGGAAGAAACCAAATTCAATCTTTTTGTGTATGGTTCGCTGCGGGAGCCGCAGATATTCAAATCCGTCAGCGGTTATTCTTTTGCCGTTTCGTCGGTCGCATTGGGACCCCAGACACTTTTTGCCGAGCTTGCGCTGCTTGACGGTTATCGACGCGTGAGCCCGGATAATGTTTATTATTACGCTGTTGCTGCCGCTAATTCGAGGATAGAGGGTTATGTGATCCACGATGTGCCTCAAGAAGCAATGGCTGAAATAGATCGTTACGAAGGCAAACGGTATGATCGAGAAACAGTCACCTTGTTGACGGCATCGGGAAAGGTCTCGGCCCAGGCGTATCTTGCGTCTCATGCCACGATGAAGACGCATTTCGGAGATCGTTTTCATGTAAACCTGATACACGAGTTGTGGCTTCGTAAACGCATCGAGAAATTCATCGAAAAATCCACAAGGCCCGGCGACCAGTCCCGCGATGCGGATATTGAGCGTCGCGCCAGTCGTGAACTGCTTGCGACGACTGAGCGTGACCTGGTTATATCGCATTTTCGAGCGGATGCCGTAAGTGATTATTACCTTCACAGGGAACGGGACAAGC
>MHYB01000048.1:12089-15916 GCA_001824635.1 Planctomycetes bacterium GWF2_50_10 | reverse complement strand
TCGATAAAGCATTTGTTTGATGACCCCCAGGCGCACCCGTACATGCAGAATTACTTCGCGTTCATCATCCGGCAGGTTATTTTGAACCAGCTTGATGAAAAGATCCAGACGAACCTGCGGTACGAAATGGAACATTTACGGATATCAGAGCGGTTCTTCAAGCGTTCTTTGAGCCTGGTGACTGCGCTGCGGATGTTTAACGCAAATCCTGTTCCGGTAAATTTAATAGTAAATCGCGGCATATCCGATCTGCCCATTGGAAGTGTCGATCTGATCGAATATGTAAAGTTCGGGATCAGTGCAGCTGACGGCTTGTTCGATCTGCGTGTAGCCAAATCCGAACTTGAACGCGTAATTGCGTCTCGCAAGCCAGGCCTTACGCCGCTGGGTGGCGAGCTTGAATTGAGCAATCTTGGATTCAGGGCTGTTTCGCCGCAGGCGATGGGGCCGATGTTCGAACCTTATGACGGATTTTTATATTTTCATGATTTTGCCCTCGACGTGCTCACTTGGAAGCTTGGCGGCTACATAGATGATCATAGCGGCAGTACGGAAAAGGGAAGGCGGAGGGGGTTTTTTGAACTTGCCCCCGGAAGGCTCAATGTTGCAGGCGAACTATCTCGGCCTGCCACAAACGATCCGTGGCTGCTCAATCAATTAATTACGCAGATCATGATTTTTTACAACGTGCGGCCGCACAGTTTGCATTTAAGTTTTCAGATGCGCAAAAACCAGGTGGGCAAGCAGCGGGTGCTGCCGACGGGGTTTGTCAAATGCCTGCTTGTGCTTGGCGGCGGCATTCAGCAGCGTGACAACGGTCGGCTGTGGGTTTCGCGCATGAGCCATAACGAGATCACGGCCGCTCACGGTGTTAGCGAGGAAATGAATTTCGCCCGTACGAGTAAACGCAAGTGGTACATGGGCGGCCCGGATGCGTCCAAGAAAACTCCCGCGCATGTAACTACTCATGTGTACCAGTACAAGTTCATACGGCTTGAGACCAGGGCCAATTACGAGCCGCTGATAATGGGATTAAAAGGTCTCCAGCTTGCGTACAATCCGGCCGATTATCTTTCGGCCCTTCAGCTTAACCGAAGTGAAAATTTGCGAAGCGATTACCGCGAATTAAAAGAATGGGCATCCGATCCCACGCCTATAGACGGCAAGACGATCACCAAATTCCTCTCAACCATCCAACGCGGCCTGATGAATGAGACTCACAACAAGCCCGCCCACGAACTGCATTACATTAACTGGGCGATAGATGCCCTGGAAGTGCAGCTTAAATTATTCAATAAGCAGGTTGAAAAGCCGGAGAGCGGTTCGTAGTCTTTTTAAAAAGGTGTTGTTGCTTTTAGTTTATAAGCTAGTCTCAATCATTGCGGGTGGTTTTTCCTTTGGTTTATTACGCAAAGCAACGCGAACGCATACCTGATATATTAATATTGCCGCCGCAAGCGATCCCCAAAAAAGTATTATTTCGAATGGTTCTTTAGGAGCTATCTCCATAAGAATTCTAAGTGAATCAGTAAACAAAAAAAATGCAAGCAACCCAAAATAGCGTTTAACTGACCTTTCACGTTTTGCCCAGTCTATCACGGGCTCCAAATGAAGCCGCTTCGCTATTAGCTTAGTGTATGCCATTTGGATTATTCCGGCAATGATTATAATGATTGATACTACAAATTCCCCCACTTTTATCTTTTTTAACGGATGAGCGAATAGTGAACAAATCAGCAAGGCAATCAGGAATGTTATTACAAAAACTATGCGGCGCAGATTTTTGGCAGAAATGTCATGCCATGTTTTGTAAGCGATATAGATGCAATAGCAGCCAAAAGCAATTACTGGAAGTACAAACGCAAGCAAAAAGAAGATATCAGTCCATCCCGCATATTGTGAAAAATTAATGAATAAGCTTACAACCGTATACCCGATAATGCATGCTCCCAGAATTCCAATGCAAGCCGCCGCCGATTTTACAATGACTCTCGTGCGTTTGGTGATATTATCTGAGTTCATAATTTAAATTCCTAAATAAACCATGCTGGCCGATTGCGTTTAAGTTTTGTGATTGCGATCTTTAATACCTCATCGTGGTCGAAGGCAAGGTTGGCGGGGAGGTTTTCGATATCGAACCACTTTGCCTTTGCGGCATCGTCGCCAGCTTTGGCGTGCTGGGTTGGGTTTGCGATACCGAAAAAGCAGATGGTGATATTTCGTCCGCGGGGGTCTCGGCCGGGTTTGCCGAAGGTGTGGAACTGCTCTAGTTCAATATTCGTAAGCGAGGTTTCTTCCTGGAGTTCACGTTTTGCGGCGTCGAGGAGGTCTTCATCCATATCGACAAAGCCGCCGGGCACGGCCCATTGGCCTTTGAAAGGTTCGTTGCCTCGCTGGATCAGGAGTACCCTTGGTTTGCCCCGGTCTAGTTTGAATATGACTGCATCGACGGTGACCATGGGCCGGGGCCATTCGTAGATGTATTTGCCTTTTTTCATTGTCTCTCCGGACTGGGCCTTTCAAGGGCGGCTGGTTTCGGTTAATATACCGCGATGATTATCAGGAATCAGAAGATAAATCAAGGACAATTGCGTGGAGTTATCTCTGCCGCAGATGCGCAGGGCCGCGAAATATCCACGGATGCGTGGCAGAAGTTCCTGGCCCATAATCCAGATAGAATTCAACGGCCCGACCGCGTGCTTAAGCGCGAGGGCAAGAATTCCGTGTTTGTGAAAGAACGGGTTTTGACTGGTATTGACGTAGTGGTCAAGACTCATGTGAATTCGAGCAAGTTTGAGATATTTAAGCCCGCAAGGGCATTTAAGAATTACCGCACTGCGGCGAGGCTCAATGAATTCGGAGTGGCATGCGAATACCCGCTTGGCGGGCTGATTCGCAGGGGTGTTTTTTTCAGAACGGCAAGCGTTTATCTGACGCAGTATGTAAATGACAGCGACAATCTTAAAAATGTTCTCAAAGCCGGGCTGCATTTCACTTTTAAAGACCGCCGGTCAATGGCCGGACAGATGGCTGAGATTTTTGCCGGGCTGCATCGGGCCGGTTACTGGCACAGGGACGCTAAGAACACGAACATGCTGGTTTCCAAAGACGCAAACGGCTTTAAAGTCCAATTGATCGATCTTGACGGGGTGCATCGATATTTGCCGGGCTTAAGCCGTTTATTTCGGTACCGGGCAATGGTTACGCTGGCGGCTTCGCTTTTGCCGTTTAAGCAGGTTACGCGGACGGACTACTTGCGGTGTTTTACGCTTTATTGTAATCTTACCGGGCTTGGGCAGAATCGCAGAAAAGACATTTTCAGGGAACTTGCGGGACTTGTGCAGGCTAGATCTAAGGAAAGACAAACCAGGTACGGCTATTGATTATGGATGAATTCAGGAACATACTTATAATAAAGCCATCAGCCATGGGCGATATTGTCATGGCTTTGCCGGCACTGCATGCGCTGCGGCAGGCGTATCCGGAAGCGAAAATTTCATGGCTGGTCAGGCCGGAATTTGCCGCGCTTCTTAAGGGTCATCCCGAACTTGATGAAATTGTGATTTTCGACCGCAAGAAGATGGGCAGATGGTTCATAAGCCCGGCGTCGTTTGGGGCTTTTCGCGGCTTCCTGGCTGGACTTCGTAATGCCAAATATGACCTTGTGGTTGATTTGCAGGGATTGTTCAGGTCGGGATTTTTCGCATGGGTGACCGGGGCGAAAACGCGGGTTGGGCTGGCTAAGAGCAGGGAACTTGCACATCTGTTTTATACAAAAACTGTTACCTGGGAACCGCCCCTGGTGCATGTTGTGGATTATTACCTGC
>MHYB01000048.1:4872-12024 GCA_001824635.1 Planctomycetes bacterium GWF2_50_10 | reverse complement strand
GCCGGGCAAAGTGCAATGGCTAAACTGGGGCAAGCTGGGGTAAAATCGGGCAATTATTGCGTGCTGATCCCGGCAAGTTCACATTCGCGAAAGAATTGGCCGGCGGGGAGTTTTTCGGCGCTAGCGGAGAAAATCAGTTCGAGATTCGGTTTTGATATAGTTCTGGCAGGTTCGGCGGGGGAAAAGCCGATCACGGGGGAGGTTTTGCGCGGTGCCAAATGCAAGGTTTTCGATCTTGCGGGGCAGACGAATATCCCTGAACTGGTTGAAATATTAAGAAATGCCAAGCTGGTGGTGAGCAATGACACTGGGCCGGGGCAGTTGGCGGCTTCGCTGGGCGGGGCGGTGGTGCTGATCTTTGGGCCTTCAAACCCGATAAGGCTTTACCCGTATGGCAGGCCGGATGCGGTGGCGGCAAATAATCCTTACGGCAGGGGTTATGCCGTACATACTCTCGACCCGATATATAGGATTGACCGTATAACAGTTGAACAGGTGTTCGCGAAAGTTTGTGATGTTGTAAAATGATGGGTAAATCGTAGTGCGCAGGTCGAGGCCGATATTACATAAGCTAGTCAGGTCGATTAAACTCCGGGTGATCCACATACAAGACTCGCCTCACCGGATTGCGCTTGGGGTGGGAATCGGTTTTTTCACGGCTTTTAGCCCTGCGCTGGGGTTTCATTTGATTTTGGCACTTTTAATGAGCTTTATATTCCGGGCCAACAAGTTCGCCGCGCTGCTTAGCATATGGGTGAATAATCCGCTCACTTTTGTGCCGATATTATACATCGGATATCTTGCGGGCAGTGTGGTGACATCGCTTTTCGGCGTGCATGTTACCGGCGAAGCGGATTTTAAGACGCTTTTGGCGAATTTTCAGTCGAGTTCCGAGTTTACCAGCTTTTATCACCCTGATTTCTGGAAGCAGCTGTTTGACTTCTTTTTGAGGGTGGGGGTTGAACTGTGGATCGGGTGCACTATCCTGGGGGTAGTTCTGGGTTGTTGCGGGTATATTCTCACTTCACGGGTTATCTGCTGGTATCGCAGGAAATATCCGCGGAGAAGGTACATGGCGTGGCAATAAGTGGTTAACTGTTATCGCGTGCGATGCAAAGTATGGAGGCAAAAGCGATTGCGGCTGTCTCGATTCGAAGTATGGTGCTGGTGAGTTTTACGCCTGTTGCGGGCGTATTTTTCAATAAATCCTCTTCCTGGGTTGTCAATCCACCTTCAGGGCCTATGAACGCAATCATGTCTGATCTTCCATCTGAGATGGCGGTAACCGGGGGGCAGTTCGGATCAAGGCAGCCGAAGACGAGTTTGGCGTCGGGATAGAGGGTTTTGAGATTGGGCAGGGCATCTGAAAAGGCTGTGGGTGGGTCGATTTGGGGCAAATGAGCGTTTTGGGACTGCTTGGCGGCGGAAATTGCGAGCCTGTGGAACCGCTCGGAGGCGCTTTCCTTGCCCAGTTTTACAGTTCTTTCGAAAATCACGGGGCAGATGTGGTCTACGCCTAATTCGACGCACTTGGCAATGAGCCAGTCGAACCTTTCGCCCTTGGCCAGGCTGGCGGCGATGATAACTTTTGGGTTGCGGGCGGGGGTATTTTCGATTGTTTCGATGTTTAGAAGGACTTTTTCCTTCTTGATTTCGAGAATGCGGGCTTTGGCGGTGGTGCCGCGGCCATCAAAAAGCTCAATTTCCTGGCCGGGCTGGGCGCGGAGGACGGAGACGAGGTGTCTGGCCTCATCCGGCGGGAGCAGTATTTTGCCCGGATTTAAGTTTTCACAATAAAAACGCATTTGCGAGGCAATTTAAGGCTGGTAAACAGTTTAGGCAATACAAAATTGCCTTGATAGCATATTTCTGCTAAGATTCTAAGCCGTTATATGGAGTAAGTATGCAGTCTAAATTGGTTGATCTGGGTAAAAGAAGCGGGTTTAAAGTGCATCCGGTGAGCATGGGGGCGATGAGGTTCCCGGCAGATGATGGCGAGGCGGTAAGGCTTATCCGCAAGGCGATTGATGCGGGGCTGATATATATCGATACGAGCAGGGGTTACGGTGACAGCGAAGAGAAGCTTGGCAAGGCACTTAAGGATGGGTATCGCGAGAAGGTGATCCTTAGTACCAAGTGGTCGCCGTGGATCAAGCTGATTGAGGAGGGGGATGACGCAAGTGCCCAGTGTATGTATAGGCGTATTTGCGAGCAGTTGAAGCGGCTTGACACGGAGTACCTCGATTTTTACCAGGTATGGAATGTTGATAAGCCGGAGCATTATGAACTGGCGACTCGGCAGGGGGGAATGCTTGACGGGATACGGCGGGCGATGAAGGAAGGGCTGGTGCGGCACACGGGTTTTACGACGCATGATGAGCCTAAAAATGTGCTGAGGTATATTGAAGAGGCCCATTGGGCTGAAGTTATCCTCTTTACTTACAACATGTTAAATCGCGAGTATAAAAAGTGCATCGACGCGGCGCATGCCAAGGGGATAGGAACGATAGTTATGAATCCTATTGGCGGGGGGATGTTCGCGGAGGGTAGCGGGGTGATAAAGAAGGCGGTTGAGGGGGTGCTTGGAGAGGGGGTAAGTCCCATCGAAGCGGCGCATCGGTACCTTGCGGCGGATGAGAATATAGACACAATCATTTGCGGTATTACAAAGACTTACGATATTGAGAACACGCTGGCCAACTATGCGAAGGGACCTCTGAGCCAGGGGGAGTGCAGGGGGTTGGAAGGGGTAATGAAGGGGTTACGGCCGGAGAATGCGGGGTTTTGCACGGGGTGCGGATACTGCATGCCCTGTCCACAAGGGATTATTATTCCAGAGGTGATGAAACTGGTGCATACTGGCCGGTACCTGGATTGCCTGGTGTCGGCAAAGGGGCCTTTTGGGTGGCTTGTAGCACAGCCGGGCGAGGGCAGGTCTGAGTATCCAAGCAAGTGTATCAAATGCGGCAAGTGTGAAGGTAAATGCACACAAAGGCTTAAGATCATGGACGAGATGGCATGGGCAGGGGCTAACCTTGAGAAATGATCATTATTCAATGCCTAAATGGAGCTTTCGATAATGGCTGGGGGCGAGGTTGTGGAATTTTTTGAAGGCTTTTGAAAAATGATACGGGTCCTGAAAGCCTGAGGCGAAAGCGGTGTCAACGACGGTCATTTCAGAATTTAGCAGCAGGTCGGCGGCCTTATTTAATCGCAATCGCATGATATATTCGTGGGGTGTAATCGTTGCGTATTTTCTAAACAGGCGAGCCATATACCTTATATTAATATCGCAAGATTGGGCCATGGAAGAAATGTTATCGACATGAAGGAAATTCTGGTCGATATACTTTTTGCATGCGATGTATGTTTTAAAAGCATTCGTCTGGTCATTGCCGGACGGTTTAGCTTGAGACTGTTTGAGCAGTAACGCAGTGAGGTAAGCAGAACATATCTGCTGAGCATAGGGAGGTTTTTCGCAGGCAGTTTTGAAAAGTGATTTGAGGAGATAAATGCTTTCGGCAGGAGAGCGAACGGTAAATGTGCTTCGTTGCGCCAAGGTGCTGTTTGTAAATATATCCCGGGCCTTTGCGCCTGTGAAGATCACGAATATGTGTTCCATAGGGTCTTGCGGATCGGCCCTGTAGGCGTGCTGGTCCCTGGGAGTAAAGCCGGAGATGGAGTTTGGGGCTAAATCGAAATTCTGGCCTGCCCTGGCAAATGTTCCTTTTCCCGCGAGCGTGTATTTAATGACGTAATATGGGTAACTGTTCCTGACGAGTTCAAAATCCGGGCCGCATTTTTCCCACCCGCCGCAAACAATTGCCAGTTCCTGCCTTGAGAGAGGTTCGGTTTCGAAGTAGAAATACTTGGAGCCGGTAACATGGCCGGGCTTACCTCGAATGAATTTGCTTTTGAGAGGTTCAAATTTCATAATAAGTTCCTTTTAGACATCATTGTGACATTTTGGCCATTGCAAGCAAGTCAATTTTCGATAAAAATAAGATAAAGTGGTTCAATTAAGATATGGAGGTAATATGAAGATAGGTGCAAGTTACTGGATGTTCGAGGGCGGGCTTGAGGCCAAGTTGCCAGTAGTTGAGGCAATGAAGCAGGCCAAGAAGCTTGGGTTTGACTCGATCGAGCTTTGTATCGCTATGGAAGGCGTGCTGACACACGAGACAAGCCAGCAGCAATGCAAAGAGATCAAACTACAGGCCAAGGATATCGGAATCGAGATATCCAGTGTTGCCAGCGGCCAGAGCTGGTCTACTTCGCCGACGGCGAATGACACGAAAACCCGCAAGGAGATAATCAATTTCACAAAGAAGGCCTTGCAGGTTACAAAGTGGCTTGGCGCGGATGCTTATTTGTTCGTACCTGGTGCAGTGGATGTGTTTTTTAACCCGGCAAGCGAGGTGATCGCGTACGATGTATGTTATAAGCGGGCGTTTGACGCTGTATCTAAGCTTGTGGCAACGGCTGAAGAGACTGGGGTTACGATTTGCATTGAGAATGTGTGGAATAAATTCCTGCTTAGCCCGCTTGAGATGCGAGGTTTTATCGACAGCTTTGAATCGAGGAGGGTTGGGTC
This sequence comes from Planctomycetes bacterium GWF2_50_10, assembly GCA_001824635.1. Lineage (GTDB taxonomy): Bacteria > Planctomycetota > Phycisphaerae > Sedimentisphaerales > GWF2-50-10 > GWF2-50-10. Next base: position 7,430 of record MHYB01000048.1, on the reverse strand, counting down.
ATATTTCGATGTCGGTAATGTGCTTTTGACTGGATATCCAGACCAGTGGATAAACATACTTGGCAAGCGCATCAAACGGGTGCATGTAAAGGATTTCAAGATGTCGGTCGGCACGGCGGCGGGTTTTGTTGATCTTGGAGAGGGCGATGTAGATTTCGCTGCAGTAAAGAAGGCTCTTAAAGCGGTTAAATATAACGGGCATGTTACCGCTGAGATGATTCCATTTAGTCCGGGCAGACCCGAAAAAACGGCAAAATTCATGAAGAAAATGTTTAAAAATGCATAATTGGAGTTTATTATGGTTAAGGTAGGTATTATTGGTTTGGGTTTCATGGGCAAAATGCACTTTCGCTGTTACAGTGCAATGAAAGGCGTGCAAGTTACAGCTATCTGTGACATTGATAAGAGTAAGTTTGAAAAGAGCGCAGGTGTTGCCGGCAATATCAAAGGTGCCGACAAGCCGCTCAATTTAAAAGGTATTTCGCTCTACACGGATTTTGATAAGATGCTGGCTGAGGCTGATTTGGATGCGGTTTCGATCACGCTGCCGACATATATGCATTGCGAATACACGCTCAAGGCATTGAAGGCGGGTGTGAATGTTTTCTGCGAAAAGCCGATGGCGCTTGCAATGGCAGATTGCAAGAAGATGATAACGGCGGCAAAGAAAGCTAAAAAACTGCTGCAGGTAGGGCATTGCATAAGGTTCTGGCCGGAATATGCCAAGCTCAAGGAAATAGTTGAATCAGGCAAATATGGCAAAGTGCAGGCGGCGACATTCCAAAGGCTGAGCCTTACGCCCACATGGTCATGGAAGAATTGGCTGCTGGATAAAGCTAAATCCGGCGGAGCGCTGATGGATCTCCACGTACATGACAGTGATTATGTACAGTACTTGCTGGGCATGCCAAAAGAAGTTCGCAGCAGGGGTGTTAAGGGGCCATCCAAAGACTATGACCATGTGGTGACAAGCTATATATATGGTGATGGTAAAGTTGTGACTGCTGAGGGCGGCTGGATAATGAAGCCTGGGTTCGGTTTTGAAATGAGTTTTAATGTGATGCTCGAAAAAGCGACAATATCCTATGACTGTTCGCGTGATCCCATTTTTAAGATCGCGCCTGCAAAGGGTGAGGCGATCACGCCGGCAGTGGTCAAAGGTGACGGTTATTCGTGTGAACTTGAACATTGGGTAAAGGCGGTAAGCGGTAAGAAAGTGGCCAAGGTTATCACGCCGATGGATTCACTCAATTCGGTCAAGCTTGCCCTTGCTGAAAAGAAATCGTGCGATTCTGGCAACAAGGTGAAGATTAAATGATAAAATGCCTTGGCTGGCCTATCGGTATATGCAGCTGGTCGATTAACAATGACTTGGTGATGCTCGAGCAAATCCGGGATATCACAGGTATTGATCACTTACACCTGGATATAAATCCCGTAATTGACGGGGCAGGGCCAGAGTATGTAAAGAAATTCCAATCGGCAGGCTGGAAGTTTTCCGCGGCTATGGTCGGCTTTAGGCAGGAAGACTATTCGACTCTTGAGTCCATAAAAACGACGGGTGGAATTGTCCCAGATGAATGCTGGCCTCAAAATATGCAAAGGGTGTTCAAAGCGATTGAGAATACAGGCTCTTTGGGAATAAAGTTTCTGGAATTTCACTTCGGGTTCATCGATGAGCCTGGAAGTGCTGGTTTCATAAAGCTATGCCGGAGGGCTTGTCTGCTGGCAGACAGGGCGTTTGAAAGTGGAGTCATACTTCTGATGGAAACAGGGCAGGAAACAGCCGATACGCTTAAAATGTTCCTGGATCATGTCCATCATCCCGCGCTGGCGGTGAATTTTGATCCGGGGAATATGATACTCTACGGCAAAGGCGATCCTGTTGAAGCTGTTAGTAAATTGGGTAAATGGATCAGGCATGTACATGCCAAAGACGCAGTCGCATCTTCAGTGCCGGGTTTATGGGGCAAAGAGATGAGGTGGGGCGATGGGCAGGTGGACAGGGCGGGTTTGCTGAAGTCCCTCCGGCTGGTCGGTTTTGAAGGGACATTGTCTATTGAACGAGAAGCCGGTTCGGCGAAACTTTCGGATATAGAAAATGCCGCAAAAAGATTAAGTGGGTACAGCGAATAATGTTGATGAACAGAAACAAACCGGAGCTGCTCATTGCGATCGCTGGTATGGGCAAAATGGGTAGTTATCATTTGCAGGCCCTTGAACAGCTTGCGGCGGGCGAATTCGAGGATTATTACAAAGGCAATATCGGCAGGCAGCTTTCAAAAATCCGAATTTGCGGGATCTGTGATATTGATGAGCGCAGCCTGCAAACATTTGGACGTATCCAGGGTTTCAGCGATTTTGAGCAGATGCTCGAAGTGGCCAAACCTGATATGGTCATAATTGCGGTTCCGACTTCGATGCATAAGAGGTTTGCTTCTGCGAGCCTGCAAAGAGGCATTCACACTTTTGTGGAAAAGCCGATCGTTGCGAATTCTGGCGACCTTGATGATGTCATATCCCTTTCGGTAAAACACCAATGCCGGCTTATGGCAGGT
>MHYB01000048.1:0-4858 GCA_001824635.1 Planctomycetes bacterium GWF2_50_10 | reverse complement strand
TAATCCCGTCAGCATTAAGATCAAATCGCTGCTTGAGAAATCTCAGCCGCCGGCGCAGAGCTATAATTTTATCCGCACTCAAATCCATCATGCAAGGATATCGGACGATATCATTACCGATAAAGTCATTCACGACCTCGATCTGGCGATCTATTTTTTTGGCCCTATACAGGCAGTGAGTGTTGAATCCATAAAACTGAGCGGTTTGCGGGTACACGAGGCAAAGCTGAAAATTGAGCATGTCGGTGGTGCGTGCGGCAGTATCTTTGTTTCATGGATAAATGCCGATCATGATAAATGTCGCCAGGTCACGATCGCACAGGGCGGACATACATGGAAGGGTGATTTTGCCGCCAAGAAATTGTGGGTGGATGATCTTGAAATAATCTGCCACGTTGACGGTTTGGTAAATGCTGAAAATAACCAGATCAAGGACGAACTGGTGGATTTTATCGCATCATGCTGCGATCTGGACGATTTAAAAATAGTTCCCCTGTTGGGTATGGAAGAAATCATTGAAGCCACGCGATGGCTCGAGTATATTAACAACAAATGTAGTGAGATGGAAAATGGTAAATAAAATTGCATTGGCTTTATGTGCTCACCCTGATGATGCAGAGTTTATGTGTACAGGCACGCTGGCACTTTTAAAACAAAAAGGCTGGCAAATCCATATTGCCACAATGACGCCTGGTGATTGCGGCTCGGCGACTCACAGCCGGGAAGAGATCAGCCGTGTACGCAAAGCTGAAGGGGCGGCATCGGCCAAATTGCTTGATGGGCAGTATCACTGCCTTGAATGCGATGATGTTTTTGTTATGTACGACCGCCCGACGTTGCTGAAAGTTATTGAACTTATCAGGCAAGTCAAACCGGGTTTAGTGTTTGCGCCCAGCCCGGATGATTACATGGTGGATCACGAGATGACAAGTAAACTCGTCTGGGCGGCATGCTTTGCGGCAGGCGTTCCGAATGTTGCAACACCAGGCCAAGCCGCTTATGGGCATGTGCCGCATTTATATTATGTTGACCCGATTGACGCAAAAGACAAATTAGGCAATTTGATTAAGGCAGGAACTTATGTTGATATAAGTTCCGTAATGGATACCAAGGTTGCGATGCTTTGCTGTCACGCGAGTCAGCGTGAATGGCTTTTGGCTCATCATGGTATGGATGAATACACTGCAAGTCTCAAGCACCACGCTGAATTGCGAGGCAAAGAGATAGGCGTCCAATACGCCGAAGCATTCCGGCAGCATCTTGGCAATGCTTTCGGGCAGGATAATTTATTAAAAGCTGAATTAGGATTACTTGTAAAATAAGGAGATTTAAATGGCTCGCAAAATCAGTATGCTCGCACCGGAATGGTGGGATTACACAACTCTCGAAGATGAAATTCTCAACGACGCGGCCAGGCTTGGGCCTGAGGATATGCTTGGCATGAGCCGCAAGGGTTTTAAAGTGGTGTTCTATGACACGCTTGAAGACTTTTACCTTGCGGAGGCGCTGGAGTATATCGCGGCTTGGCAGCGCAGTACGCCGGACAATCCCGTGGGTATCTGCGGCCCTATAGGTCCGACGGAACAATTGCCGCTTGTTGCAAGACTTACTAATGAACTTGGCCTTGATCTTAAATCAAAGGAAGCTCACTTTTGGGGCATGGATGAGTGGTTCATAAACGGCAAAGAGGCCCCGGCCAACCATCCGCTGTCATTCAGAAAAGCTGATATGGAACTTTGCTTTAATAAGATAGACAAAAAACTCCGTATCCCGGAAAAGAACATGCATTTTCCTGCGGCGGATACCAGCAAGTATATCAAGAGCTGGGATAACGGCGTGAAATGTGCGGTGATGCAGGGTGGTCAGGGCGAAACAAAGCACTGGGCGTTTAACGACCCGGTCAGACGAGAAGGAAAATACAAAGATGCCCCTCCAACTCCAAAAGAATTTCTCCAACTTACTACGCGCAAAGTTGACCTTCACCCGATAACGCTTATGCAGAACGCGCGCACAAGCGGGGGGGGAGTGGTCACCGGCGTACCCACGCAGGCACTTACTGTTGGTCCAAACGAGACATGGAAAGCCGAAAAAGTGAGCATCTGGCAAGCTGGGTGCCACGACAATGCATTTGGAATGCGGCTTACGACTCTAATGCTCGGCAAGAAGATCGTTGATACATCTGTGCCGATGTCATTGCTTGCTTTGCATTCAAATGTGCAGTTCAATTTTTACCGTCCAGGTTTGGGCAGTTGTGCTGTTGAAATGCATTAAAACGATTATACGCGATGAGCCGGCAGTTGCATTTGGCTCTGCCGGCTTATTATGATTCAGATAAGACGTAGGACAAAGCACCGTTCAAAAATGAGAACCTCAGAATGATTTAAAACCCGGTTTAGCTTCCCCAAATCGGGATCTTATATCAAAAATGAACGGAGGAGGAGGGATTCGAACCCCCGGTACCATCACTGGCACAACGGTTTTCAAGATACGACCTTCCAACTCCACAATTATTTTATTTCCAAGCACTTAGGGTACACGGCTCAAAATACGGTTGCGCATAATGTGCATTATTAGGCCATGTACCACAAATCAATGGCTACAAGGACAATTGGAGCCCACAAAAGCTGCTTTAGCTAGGCCCAGGAGCTGAGAAGAACCACAGCTTGGGAGCTAATTTTAGGAATAGGTAGCCCTAGTCTGAATTACGCTTTCGCTTTTTAGTGGTACAGCGGGATTTCATACCTGGAATCCTGATAGCATTTAAACTCGCCCTTTTCATAACCATGGACTCTTTGTGTGATTGCCCACTTTTTTACAATCGAACGGTTTACTTTATAGCTAGAGCAGCTCCGTTCAGTTAGTACCGCCCAAAATGGAACATATCCAGCCGCTTCAGTTATTTTTAGAAACTCATCACGATCTACAAATAGGCTAGAACCATCTTCGCCAGAAAGCGAACTATAAGCCACAAGCTTGCCGCTTAGATTGATATAATCGTAATTGGTTCCTGACCACAGCAATTTTAGCAACTCCAAAATAACTGGGCTGGGCAGTTTTGCACCAATTCCGTTATTTCCATTATGATAACCACACACCGTCTGCATAATTTCAAAAGGGCAATCGTTTATCCACATGTCACCCGTGAACCAATCTTTTACTTTTTCGCACGAAGAAGCCCAGGGATATTCACCAATCCAGCAATCGTCAAGTCTAACATAATCACAACCATGCCCGTAAAATTTTCTGCTTTCAAGATATTCTAAAAAAGCTTTTTTATCCTTTTTCCTAATCAGCCAGCAACGAATATTTGCCCACTTTTTCAGTTGACCCTCTTTGCTCTCATCTTGAGATATGAGCAGTTTTTCTTCCCAATCTAAATGGCTGAAAAGCGTAAGCCATTTGCCAGGCCTGTCTGGCGGCCCATCCTGCTCTATAATCGTTTGAAAATTGTCCGGACTGGCTGAAACCCAAGCCTCACGATCAAATCTTAATCGGGAATCACGGAAAGGATCGGGGTAACTATGCCAAGATATTTCACCTGTAGTTGGAATCACGTCAGGATCGTTTTCGATCTCTAAAGTATCCAGCGGATCCGATAATGGCTGTGAGGGATCAAAATCACGAATATTTAATTGCCATGCTCCTTGGAATGCGTGCACGGCTTTCTCTGCGTAACCAGATGCCATCCAATAATGATCTGAGAGACTTCCGAGTAGCTCATGTAGACCGATCCATTGGTACTTTTTACTGATACGTTCTATCTTATTGTTCTCGATATCTGATCGCATTCGCCCATGGTTCAAGGTTTTTTCGTAGGCGTTGAAGGTTTCAGGAGACCATCCTAGCTGTCTTACTCTGCCGAGAATGTATCTACGGGCAGTCATTCCTTTGAAGTTGTCTGTAAAATCCCTTTTCTTTTTATAAGCACGCCCAAGCCGTTGGGCAGAAAATCTATGTACAGCAGCATCCATCACATAACGACCAAAATCCCCGTAGAAACCTGTCGATTCTGGCTGAAGAGAGCGTTTGACGCTGTACCATCCTTCTTGTTTTTCTAGCTCAAGAGCTTCTTTTTCCGACATTATATGCGGCCATTTTGAATTAAATACTGGCTTGCACTTTGAAATCTCAGCGTTCTCAGGTAATGCGTTGAGAAATGCTGCCCGTTCCATAATTAATTGGGCGTAATCCCGCTGCAATATATGAGTTGGCACGACATCTTTTGAAAACATGGTATCGAAAACAAGGCTAGCTAATGCTCCCAAAGAATCACAACTATTGTCCCTCAGTGCGACTCCACAAGCGGCAGCATAAACTCTTTCAACAACATAGGGATCATTACAATCATGAAATTCATTGATTAATCTAGACGCCAATCCATTTCTGCCGTTAAGAACTTTGATAAGCGCAAGAGTCGCCCTATAACGCAAAAAACGATAATTACTCGTTAATAACCATGTCAGCGAGAGGGAGGCAAGCCATGCTTGCTCATTAGAAATTAAAGATTCAGGAACTTTGAATATCCAACGAATTAGATTATTAACAGCACTTTCCGTACCACTACTCGTTATCATGCTAATAGGGATTGTCCAGAAAAGCTCACGCTTCTCCAAAGGCATACTTTTGAGCTCATGATGCAAACTAAGTGCATTAAATGGATGGTCAGGGATAGTGGCAAGTTTTACGCGAAGGCGTAGGTATTCCTCTTCTGTTAGTAATTCACGGCATCTTCTAAAAATACTTTCTGTCTCCGAAGTAATTGAGTTTTTAGTTCGCCATTGAAGTGAAAAAATAAAATCTTTAATAATTTCACACGTAACATTATCAGCATTGAATAACTGAATAAATTCACAATTAA
>MHYB01000047.1:103156-103651 GCA_001824635.1 Planctomycetes bacterium GWF2_50_10 | reverse complement strand
ACAGAGGAGAAAACCAGAGAACTGAAGCGAGCCAAAGAGGTGTAGGAACCCAACGAGGGAAAGCGAGCCAGAAGTAATTAGGAACCCAACAACTATTAGCGGGCCAAGAACCGCGAGAATCCCAAGTTCCTCAAGCGAGCCAAAGTGTCGAAGAAGCCCAGGTTTCCAGAGCGAACCAAGAACGCGAAGTAAGCCAAGCGGATTTAGCGCGCCAGAATCTTTGAGGAACCCAGAACGCTTAAGCGAGCCATCGACTACGAGGAATCCAGTATACCTGAGCGAGCCAGAGATGGAAAGGAAACCAGCCAGAGCGAGCGAGCCATGCTGCGCGAGTAACCCAAAGGTAAGGAGCGAGCCAGGGAGGTGAAGTAGCCCAAAGGCTCAAAGCGCGCAATCCCCCGCGGGCTTGAACCGAACTCGCGGGGGATTGCTTTGCTACTCGGCTACCTCGTGCCTGGCAAGCAGGGCGTCAATGGCCTCCCGCAATAGATAACT
>MHYB01000047.1:90862-103016 GCA_001824635.1 Planctomycetes bacterium GWF2_50_10 | reverse complement strand
CATGCTCAAAAAGATGCGTCCCGTCAAAATATGCCAGCCCGTATTCGTCTGATGGAAAATGAGACGGCACCCAGTCCAGTATCACCCCTATCCCCGCCTGGTGCAGATGATCCACCATCGCCATAAAATCCGTCGGCCCTCCAAATCGGCTCGACGGCGCAAAATACCCCAGCGTCTGATACCCCCATGAACCGTAAAACGGATGCTCCATTATCGGCATAAACTCAACATGCGTAAACCCGATCTCCCTGCAATAATCCGCAAGCATCGGCGCAACTTCTTTATAAGACAAAAACTCCCCCGGCCTGGCCGGATCGCGCCGCCACGACCCCAGGTGCACCTCGTAGATCGAAACAGCACTGGCCAGACCGTTCTTCTCAAAACGCTCCTTGAGCCATTCGTGATCATGCCACTGATATGTAAGATCGCATGCGATCGAGGCGGTTCTGGGCGGCCTCTCCCAGCTCGTCGCGAATGGATCACCCTTGGCAACACTGTAATTATCATGCTGTGATACTATAAAATATTTGTACATCGTCCCAGGAGCCAGCTCCGCTATAAACCCTTCCCAAATACCCGATTGATCCGCGCGTGCTTTGAGATAATGCGACTGTCGGTTCCATTCATTAAAATCCCCGATCACCGAAACACTTCTCGCATTCGGCGCCCACAGCGCAAAATGCATCCCCTCGATGCTTTCGACATTCCGCGGATGCGCCCCCATTTTTTCATACATGCGAAAATTGTTGCCCTGCTTAAAAAGGAAAATATCATAATCCGTAAGCGTACTCACATCATAAGTCACATTGCTATCGCTGACTTTGGAAGACATTTGTGTGTCCTTCGATTATATTAAGTATTCCTTTTAACGGGATCATAACCCACCCCGGCCGGTTATTCAATTCGTAACCCAGTTCATACAGCGCCTTTTGAAGTATAAACGTCCGCAGCAGCACCCTTTGCCCCTCCGCACTGGGCGGCACAACCTTCGATCCCTTCGCCTCCGAAATATATGCGTCCATAAACCCCGCCCCCGCCGTATGGTACCACAGGTGCATCCAAGGCTCCAGTTCCGCTTTCTGATGCGCCTCTATTGCCGTCGTCTTCAGAAGCGCACTGTGAGCCGCGTAACTGAATGACCTTATCATCCCCGCCACATCCCGCAGCGCCGCACGCTTGAGCCGTCTCTCGCTCAGCGGATTGGCCGGCTCACCTTCAAAATCGATTATCACAAAATCCTTTCCCGTAAACAACACCTGCGAAAGATGATAATCCCCATGAATACGAATTTTTATCGTCTCGATCTTGCCAAGCCGCAACTGCTGGTACTGCTCAAGAATCTCCGGCTCAAGTTCCACCACCCTCTGTGCCAGTATCCTGCTGTCGTCATTTAATGAAGGTAATTTCTCCTTGAGCAGCCTAAGTGCCTTCCTCGCATCCGACCGCATCGCCAGGTAGATCGAATTTTGGTATAGCTGCGTAAATGGCTCCGGCTTAAACGCCGCCTCTTCCGTACTGCTTGCAAGCGCAATATGCATCTGCGCCGTTCGCCTGCCAAGCTGCTCGATCATCTGCAGCGTCAAATGCCCAACCATATCCCGCAGCCCAGCCGGCACGTGCGAACCTTCAACCCCGATCATATCCACCGGCGGCCAGAACTCCTCCCAATCCGCCTTAGACCCAAGCACCGCCTCTATATAATTACTAAGCGCGTTCTGCGCAAACGCCCACCCGTCCCCTTCGTTCACCACATAACCTTGCAAAAGCCCCATCAGCACCGGCTCCCGCTCACCCGCGATATATTCAGCCGCCCCGCAAAACGCCGGCACATGTTTGAAATCCGCCTTATCACTCAAAAACGCCTGCAGTTCCAGATCGGGATTCATCCCGTCTTCAAGCTTGCGATATAATTTAAGTATCAGCTTGTTTTCGTATACGAAAGACGTATTGCTCTGCTCGGATTTAACCACCTCCGACGAAAACGAAAGTGCCCCACGCTCGCCCAACGCTGCCTTAAGCGCCTTTCCCGCCGCAGTTACCATCATCCCGACCGCCCCCTTGCTCCGCCGCCTGTGTGCTATGAAATTAAGCATCGCCGCACGAAAATCATTATTGAACACACTGTCATACAGAGCACCCTCCTCCTGATCCACCAACAATGACGAGATCATCGCCTCCGGGTGTTTATTCAATATCGGCCGTATCTGCTCTATCGGCGAATACGACAATGTAATCATATAATGCTCCGGCTGCCCCTGCGCGTACCCCACCTCCAGTATCAAAATGTAAGCACTCAAAATATCATCTACAAACATCGGTATCGCTTCGGTTATCCGCGTCCGCAGGATCGTCCGCGCCTTCCCCCCAAACCACCTGCACCTGCCCAGATACGCGGGCAGTATCCGCTCCTCAAGTATCGAAGCATATTTGCCCTGCAAACAATATTGCCACCCCTGGGCCACATGCAGCGGCGCCACCTTCTCCGATATCTCAGCAAGCTTGGGCACTTCCCTCGGCATCAACTCAAACCAAAAAAATCCGTGCGGCCCGATCGTAAGCCCGTAATGCGAATCCTTTATAACCCCGAACCTGCTCTGGCTGAATATCTCCCGCATGCTCGAATTCTTATGATCGCTCGTATCCAGCTGCGCCGCCTGCGGGAACCTCGAAAGATTCACCACCACAAGGATATGTTCATCGCCAAAATTCCTTGAAAACGCCAGCACCTTCGGATTATCCACCGTCAGCACTTTAAAATCGCCCCGCCCAAAAGCCTTGAACCTCTTGCGTATCGCCAGCACTCGCCTCGTCCACCAAAGCAGAGACGAAAGATTCTTGCTCTGGTTCTCAACATTTATCGCCTCGTAATGGTATTCCGGGTCGATGATCACCGGCAGATTTATCTTCTGCGGATTGGCCCTGGAAAACCCAGCATTACGATCCGGCCCCCACTGCATCGGCGTACGCACCCCGTTCCTGTCGCCCAGGTAAAAATTATCCCCCATCCCGATCTCATCACCATAATAAATTATCGGCGTCCCCGGCAGCGAAAGCAGCAACGAAGTCATCAATTCGATCTTCCGCCTGTTATTGTCCAGCAGCGGCGCAAGCCTTCTGCGTATCCCCAGATTTATTTTCGCCCGCGGATCAAGCGCGTAAATGCGGTACATATAATCCCGCTCTTCATCCGTCACCATCTCCAGCGTAAGCTCATCATGATTCCGCAAAAACAAACCCCACTGGCAATTGGCCGGTATCGCCGGAGTCTCTTCGATTATATCAACTATCGGGAACCGATCCTCCATCTGCACCGCCATAAACAATCTCGGCATCAGCGGAAAATGAAACGCCATGTGACACATATCCCCCTTACCCAGGTAAGCCACCGCATCCTGAGGCCACTGGTTCGCCTCCGCGATCAGCATCTTGTCTTTATACTTTGAATCCACATACGCCCGCAGCTTCTTCAAAAACGTGTACGTCTCCGGCAGGTTCTCGCAATTTGTACCCTGCCTCTCAAAAAGATAAGGCACCGCGTCAAGCCTCAGCCCATCCACACCCATCTCGAACCAGAAATCCAGCACCTTGAATATCTCCCGCACCACCGAAGGATTATCAAAATTCAGATCAGGCTGATGCGAATAGAACCTGTGCCAGTAATACTCCCTGGCAATATTATCATAAGCCCAGTTGGACGACTCAAAATCTGTAAAAATAACCCGCGCATCCTGGTACTTATCCGGCGTGTTGCTCCATACATAATAATTTCGATATACCGACCCCGGCTCACTCCGCCTTGCCCTCTGAAACCACGCGTGCTGATCCGATGTATGATTGATCACAAGCTCGGTAACTACCCGCAACTGCCGTTTATGAGCCTCTTTCAAAAACTCCTTAAAATCCCGCAGCGTACCGAAATCCGGGTTGATATCCGTGTAATCCGCAATATCATACCCATCATCCTTAAGCGGCGACGGATAAAAAGGCAGCAGCCACAAAACCGTCACCCCCAGCGATTCCAAATAATCCAGCTTCTGCGTTAGCCCTGCAAAATCCCCGATCCCGTCATCATCGCTGTCAAAAAATGACTTAACATGCAGCTCATAAATAACCGCATCCTTATACCAAAACGGATTTTCCTCAAAATATCTTTTCGCCATTCCCCACCCGCATTTTCGAACCTAGAACTTAGAACTTCTTACTCCTGTCTTCTGACTCCTGTCTCCTCACATATAATAATCAAAATCATACTCCCGTTTAAGTCGTTTCTGCAGCCGGAAAATATGCGCCCCCATCACATACGGATCAAGCTCTACATAATTCCGACTGCCGCTCCAGATGTACTTATCCTCGCTTAGCATATCCCGCATAAGATAAGGCTGGCGTCCATCGATCCCGATTTCCTCAATAGGCAAATCGATATACCCGCCCCGCTTATGGAACGGATCAAGATTCACAATAGTCAATATGATATTATCCCCCGCCGCCGTGCTCTTGATATACGCCAGCATATACTCGTTTTCGATATTGCAGAACCGAATATTATTCGTCTTCCAAAGCGCAGCATTGTCCCGTCTTATCAGGTTCACAAGCTTGATTATTTCCCGCAGATTCCCCGGCTGAACTTTATTCCAATGCTTGACTTCGTATTTTTCACTATCGCAATATTCTTCCTTGCCGTCCATCGCCTTATTCACACACAACTCATACGCCGGCCCATATATCCCATAATTGGAACTAAGCGTCGCCGCCAGCACAAGCCGTGCTATAAACCCCTGCCTCGAATCAAGCTGCAAATACTCCGGCAGAATATCCGGCGTATTAGGCCAGAAGTTAGGCCTGAAAAAATATTTGATCGGTCCGCTCGTAAGCTCCCGCATATATTCCGTAAGCTCGCTCTTTGTATTGCGCCATGTAAAATATGTGTACGACTGCGTAAACCCTATCTTGGCAAGCCTGTACATCACCTTGGGCCGCGTGAACGCCTCCGCCAAAAATATCACATCGCGATTGGCCGCCTTAACTTCGCCAATAAGCCACTGCCACATCGCGAATGACTTCGTATGCGGATTATCCACGCGAAATATCCGCACCCCCTTTTCCATCCAGAAATCAAATATGCTCTTTATCTCCTCCCACAGCTCTCGCCAGTTCTCCGTCTCAAAATTGATCGGCACAATATCTTCGTATTTCTTCGGCGGGTTCTCCGCGAATTGTATCGTCCCATCAGGCCGCCACTTGAACCACTCCGGATGCTCCTTCACATACGGATGATCCGGCGAGCACTGTATCGCGACATCCATCGCTATTTCAATACCCAGCTTTTGCCCCTCCCTCACAAGCTCCTCAAAATCCTCCATCGTCCCAATATCCGGATCGATCGCCTTATGCCCTCCCTCCACAGACCCTATCGCCCACGGACTCCCCGGCTCACCTTCCCCCGCTACGCGCGCATTATTCTTCCCCTTTCGACTGGTCTTCCCTATCGGATGTATCGGCGCAAGATACAGCACATCAAAATTCATCTTCGCCACATCCCCCAGCAGCCTTATACAGTCCCGCAGCGTCCCAGCCCTCCCCGCCTCCGGGCTTGTCGACCTCGCGAACACCTCGTACCAGCTGCCAAAAACCGCCCTCTCTCTTTCCGCCAGCACCTTGAGAATTTTCCCATACTCCGTCACCGAAACCCGCTGCCCGTATCTTCGCATAAGCCCGCTAAGTTCCTCGTTAGTCGCTATCAGCGTCGCGTTCTCCGGGTCCTTTGTCTTCTCCAGCACCCCCGCCAGCCTCTCCAGCATCGGACATTCTTTCGCCGCCGTCCTTATCATTTCAACCCCGATAACAATATCCGTAGCGATATCCTGCCTCGCCGCGTTTTTCTTTTTGAGATCATTTTGCCAGCTTTTAAAGTGATCTACCCACGCTGTGATTGTGTATTCATAAAACCCCACCGCCTCGCATTTAAAACTCCCCCGCCACCTGTCATTGCCGACCATCCCCATCGGCACTTTATAAAACTCCCCTCCGTCTTCAAACCTCCACAAAAGGTCTGCACATATCGCATCATGCCCATCGCAGAATATATCCGCCTCGACTAGAAATTCATCCCCCGCCCCGCACTTTGTATAAAATTCCCCGCCGCCTATCTCAGGCTGCAAATTCTCAATTACAACCCTTCCCTGCACCTGCGTACGCATTATTCCCCCCGAATATATAACGCTGGCGACTAACCCCCGCCGCTGCCCCCATTATACCCCACCCCACCGTCTTATTAAAGCTTGTCTTTCCCCAATGAGCCTGGGTTATTTTTCAGTATTTTGTTTGTGATTTGCCGCTTGGAATTTGCAATTTGTTTCGAGCTTCGTGCTTAGTGCTTTCCCTTAAATAACCGTAGCCGCAAAAGTACTCCTGCCCCTGCATCTCTAAAACTTCGAAACGTCATCTTTTCCAACTACAAACGGTGCAGTTGCTGAAAGCGCGCGGTGTTGCTTTGCAGCTATTTGATCTCGGTGCAAATGACAGTGAGCCTCATGGTTATAAATACTCAATTTCTGCGTGCAGCCGGGAAACGTGCATTTTCTGCCCTCAGCCGAAGTCTTTAGTACACTTGCCATCATTTCTCCTGGTAATAAACAATAAACGTAAAAGAGTGTTAGAATATCAGTGAGCCATTTTAGACATTCCCTACATCTGCTATACGCCCCAAAGACAGAAATGTCAATTCAATTAAAAACAAAATAGATTTCTTTTGTTGCTATAATTGGCAACATGGCCAACTTCTGCCCATGCTGATCTTTGTCATTTCTTGGTTTTTCGATTTGTATTTTGTTTGTGATTTGGTTCTTAGGTATTTGTAATTTGTTTCGAGCTTCGTGCTTAGTACTTTCTTCAGCAGCAAAATGTTCCAGATACTCCTTGCAATGCGTTTGGAATTAGCTCACAAGCCATTACATTTTCATCCGGAATAAAATGTGCATACTTGATATTAAAATCCACGGATGGCCTAAATCCGAACCGATGGTAATAAGCGGGATCGCCCACGAGAACCACGGAACCGTATTTCAATTGTTTGGCCCGCCTGAAACTCTCTTTAATTAATTGTGAGCCGATTCCCTTATTTCGAAGTTCTAACACTACAGAAATCGGTCCCAGCAAAAGTGTTTCATGCTTGATTTCACCGTTGATTATAGGCATCTTGGTCAACATGATTTGGCCAATCAATTTCCCATTTTCTTCTGCGACCAGCGCAAGTTCTGGAATATAATTTTCACTGTTTCGCAGTTGATTGACATAATCCTGTTCCTTGCCGTTCGAAACTTTTGCAGTTTCAAACGCGACTTTAACTAAATCATATATTTGCCCGAAATCCTCTTTGGCTTCTTCTCTGATAATCATACAAATTGCCCCTTTAATAATATCAATACTCGATAAACCTCCGCCTGCCCAATCATACCATGATCCATCCGCATCGTCACATCAAATCACCCGTAAGCACATCCGCACTTTCTTTTTCTTCTCCTAATTGGACGTTGAACGTTCGATGTTGAATTTTCAACGTTCGTAGGGTATGCCCACCGATATTCCTAACCCGCAACACGTAACTCGCAACCCGCAACAAATCTCCTGTCTCCTGCCTCTCAATACCCATCAATGATCTGCTGTCTTCGGAAACATGATAACGCATGGTCGTTAACCATGCCTATGGCTTGCATAGTAGCGTAGCAAATCGTCGAGCCGACGAATTTAAACCCTCTGCTTTTGAGATCTTTGCTCATGGCGTCCGATTCGCGACTCTTTGCCGCGTAATCTTTGAGTTGGCGAATAGTATTCACAATAGGCTTGCCGCCCACAAACCGCCAGATATAAGAATGAAAACTGCCAAACTCCTGCTGCACCTTGAGAAATTGCCGCGCGTTATTGACCGTCGAAAGTATCTTTGCCTTATTACGAATAATGCCGCCATCAGCAATAAGCTCCTCGATCTTGCCGTCGGCATAGCGAGCAACTTTTTGAGGGTCAAATTGACTAAACGCAACACGATAGCTTTGCCGCTTTCGCAGCACAGTGTACCAGTTCAGCCCAGCCTGCGCCCCCTCAAGCGTGAGAAACTCAAACAATTTGTTATCGTCATACACCGGCACACCCCATTCCGTATCATGGTAGGCAACATAATCAGGCTTCTCAAGATCAACCCACGGGCACCGAACAATTTCATGCGTTTTTGTCATAGCACCCCATATCCTTTGACGCAATCGTAGGGTGGGCAAATCCTTTTGCCCACCGCAATATACACCGTACTCAAAATACGACTTGTCATCCCCGCGAAGGCTCCGGATTCAGAATAAATCAGCCTCGCGCAGCCATTCCACTTTGAATTTGTTTGAGATTTGATGCTTGTCATTCGAATTTGTTTCGAGCTTCGTGCTTGGTGCTTTCTTCTCCTGTCTTCTGACTTCTGTCTTCGTCTTAAGGATCTTGCTATGTTCCGCTCGGTTCCAGAGGCTTTTTGCTTTGAAGTTTTGAAGCAATATGTTTGTTCTTTCGAACTTTTTTGGGCTTCTTATGAGTCAATAAATTAAAAACCAGACGTGGCAAATTTATCAAAATAACAATCAGATCGCCGGGGCGACAAAGCCCTATTCGCCATGCCTTATGACCGATATGAGCTGCCTGTAAAAAATTGTAAAACGATGAGCGGATACGATTACGAATTATTTTGAGTTCTTCGTGCCCGAACTTGTCCGAATACACTGGTCCGCCGATACGATTGTAGTAGTAACCGGGGGTCGATTCGACCACTTCCTTGAGAGGAGAAAACTTCTCGATCCTGAGTTTTTGAAAGCTGATTGAATCGACTTTGATTTCTTTGGCGAACTTCGGGATGTACAGCATTTCTTCCTCAGTTTCGCCGATGTTGCCGTAGATAAAATATCCATGCAGAAAAATATCGTATTTTGTAAGCACAGCAAATGCTTCACGGATCTGCTTCTGAGTGATGCCTTTCTGCAATTGGTAAAGTATGCGGTCGTGTGGAGATTCCACGCCGATAAGGAAGAGTTTGAAGCCCGCATCCTGTGCCTTTGCCAGAATTGTCGGGTGTTTGGCTATATCGATCCTGGCTTGAACAATAAAAGTCTTTTTGATTTTGTTCTCAATTATCAGATCGCAAATACGCTCGGCTCTTTTTAGGTTCGTAAAGAAATTGTCGTCACTGAAAAGCACTACATTTGCTGAAACAGTTTTTAGTTCCTCTATTACCGATTCCACAGGTCTTTCGGTGTAGGTCCTCTTTTGTCCAAGAGGATTGAGACTGAAAGTGCAGAATTTACATGTAAAAGGACAGCCTCTCGTTGTGAGCACCGTGTCAAATGTTTGTCCGCTCAGGCGAATGCCGTTATGAGAGATGAAATACTCCTGCCGCCTCATGGACCTGTCGGGAAATGAGATCTTTGAGACATCAGGCAGAACCTGATTGGCGTTGTGAATGACCTTTCCGTTCTCACGATATGACAATCCGAGGATCTCTTTATAAGGAACACCTTTTACGATCTGCCCGATGATTTCTTCGCCTTCGCCTCGTACTATCATGTCGATATTGGGACAGCGTTCGAAAAGATAATCAACCTCCTGCGTTGCCTTGTAACCGCCGACAACTGTTGTTATATGGGAAGGCAGTTGGCATACAAAATCACATATCCTGTCAAACTGAGTTTCCCATCTTATGCTGATGCAGAGCAGATCAATTTCCGTATTTATAAATTCATTAAGGGCTGTTGGATTTTGATATTGCTTCTCACCTCGAAGGTCCATGAGTGTTATTTTTCCTACAAGGCCCTTCATGCTTGCCGCAATATATTCAAGCCCGGTGGGTGGGAAAATGCCCATTGCAGCTGTTCCGTGACCGAAGTAGGGGTTCAAAGCTAAGGCATGTTTATACTTGAGGTTATTCATGAGTGACCAATATATTGCCGATTTTATGATATTTCAATAATTAAAATTTACTTTTGTTACTTTTTTTAAACCACTGAAAAAAAGAAACTCCAAGTGGAAAAGAACAGGTCAAAATGCCTGTCTCAAACAGAATGACTCAGATATTGCGCCACCAATTTCTAAATCCTCCCCGTTATCCCCGTAAGCTCCCGCAGCTTCCCCGCAAGCTCATCAGTCAACTGTTTCCCATCCAGCCGCCACGACCAGTTCCCCTCACACGTCGAAGGCATGTTCATCCTCGCCTCCCCGCCAAGCCCCAGCACATCCTGCATCGGTATGATCGCCGTGCTCGCAACCGACTTCATCGCCATCCGCACAAAATCCCAGTGTATCCACTCCGCCGCCGGCTTGTGCCCCAGGTACACCGCAAGCCTGTTCCTCATCGCCTCATCCGTCTCATTTTCGAACCACCCCCGCACCGTATTATTATCATGCGTGCCGGTGTACATAACAGCATTTCGCTCCAGATTATGCGGCGCATAAGGATTTTTCGCCAGCGACTCATCAAACGCAAACAGCAGCACCTTCATCCCGGGCAGCCCCAGTTCCCGTATAAATTCCCGTACATCCGCCGTTATCAGCCCAAGATCCTCCGCTATGATCGGCAGCGACGAAAATTTCTTCAGCAGCACATTAAACAGTTCTGCCCCCGGCCCCTGTGCCCACTTACCGTTTATCGCCGTCTTCTCATTTGCCTCGACTTCCCAGTACGCCACAAACCCCCTGAAATGATCTATCCTCATCCAGTCATAAAATTCCAGCATGTGCCCGATTCGCCGCACCCACCAGTCATAGCCGCTCTCTTTGAGCTTGCCCCAGTCATAAACAGGGTTTCCCCACCGCTGCCCCGTTTTGCTGAAATAATCCGGCGGCACCCCCGCCACGCAAACAGGCCGTTTCGCACCATCCAGCTTAAAAAGCCCCGGCCTTGCCCACACATCCGCGCAGTTATAATCAACATAAATAGGTATGTCGCCGATTATCTGAATGCCCTTGCCGTTGCCATAAGCCTTGAGTTCAAGATACTGCTTCCAAAATGTGTACTGGTAAAACTCCTCCCGCTCGATCCGCTGGGCAAAAGTCTTCCTGACTTCATCCATCGCCCCCTTGTCCCTGTCTCTCAACTTAACATCCCAGTGATCCCAGCTCTTATTGTGATAGTGCTCACTCAGGCTCACAAACAGCGCAAAATCATCCAGCCAGTAAGAGTTCTTCTCACAGAATTCCTCAAAATAACAATCCTTGCCTTTAACTTTGAATTTTTCAAACGCCTTTGCAAGTATCCTGTTCTTAAACTCAATCGCCTTTGCATAATCCACCTTCGCCGCCGACGCATCATCCAGCTTTATATCATCAGCTCCAACAAGCCCGTCCCGCACAAGCATTTCCGCGCTTATAAACAGCCCGTTACCCGCAAACGCCGAAAAACTGCTGTACGGCGAATTACAACTCCCCGGCCCCGAAGGCGTCAGCGGCAGCACCTGCCAGTAGCTCTGCCCCGCCTTTTCCAGAAAATCCGCGAATTTGTACGCCCACGGCCCAAATCCCCCGATCGCGCACACCGACGGCAGCGAACTGATATGCAGCAATATCCCCGAACCTCTCCGTTTTATCATTTCTTTTCCCCAACCTCTCCCGTTAAAAGCCCCAGCGGCATCTGTTCAAAAACATTATCAAGCCGCAAAAGCCTGTCTGATTTTATCTTCTTTTTCGTAAATGCGTCAGTAAATTCCGCCGGAAAAACACCCCGCCGTATCTCAACCGCCGTATCCCCCCACTTACCCCCAACCGGCACTTCATCCGCCCCCGCCACCCTCGTCAAAAATCGCCCAGCGAGAGTAACCGCCCACCTGCCCTTATATACCCGCGCAAATGCTATCACACTCCCAGCCGAGTCCCCCTGCGCATACAGCGGAACATATTCACCCCGCTCAAAAACCTCCCGCATCTGCCCCCGCACCCCCAGCGCCTCCCGCGTTACAAACATCTTTATCATCCCATCTTCGCTATTCGCCAGCATATCCCTTATGCACCCCTCCCTGTCACGCCCCAGCCTGCCTTCAAGCTCTTCAAGCATAGCCTTGCGCCTTTCAAAATCCACAGCCCTGCGATTATCCGGATCGACGAGGCTCAAATCCCACAACTCGCTGCCCTGATAAAAATC
>MHYB01000047.1:83515-90840 GCA_001824635.1 Planctomycetes bacterium GWF2_50_10 | reverse complement strand
GCGAATTAAACACCCCGTAAGAACGTATCTCTTTGGCGAAATCCTTAAAGCTCGCCAGAAACTCCCCTCTCTCATCCAGCAGCGCATCTATAAATTCCACCAGCGCGCCTTCATATTCCTCATCAGGCTTGATCCACTGCGAATGCGTCTTTGCCTCCCGCACTGCCTTGACCATATACTGCTTTATCCTTGTAACAAAATCCTCCCTCATGCGTGCGTCAAACGGATACACCCCCACAAGCGTCTGGTACAGAAAATATTCATCGTTCCTGTCCGGCGTCTTAACCCCGTTTACCATCGGCTTTATTTTATTGTTCATCTCACGCCACGTCCTTACAGCCTCCTCCCACCGTCCCGGCATCTCGCTAAGCACGTTGATCCTGCACCGCACATCTTCGCCTCGCTTGGTATCATGCGTGCTGGTTGTATTCATTGTCAGCGGCATAGTCGCCCGCCGCCTGCTGTTGAATTCATGAAATTGCTTTTGCGTAACCCCAAACCTCGACGGATCCGACCCCACTTCGTTAAGACTTATCAGCTTATCATAAACGTAAAGCAGCGTATCCTCAAACCCCTTGGCCATCAAAGGCCCGGTATACTGCTGTAGCCTCATGATCATCCTTATCCACTGGTCACGCTGCACCCCAGGCAGATTTTTCCCCAGCGCCAGCATCAGGAACCGCTCGATAAAATTCAGCCCGTTCTCCAATTCAGCGTTCTCCTTGCGAGCCCTGGCTATTGCCCGTGCGATAACCGCCTTATCGCTTTCGCCATAACTGGTAAAGCTGATATATGTCCTGTAAACATTATAATTCGTCAGCACCTCGATAAGCCCCCGTCGCAGTTCGCTAAGTGTAATATCGCTGCCGTACCTGTCCTGCGAGCTGATCGACTTAATAAAGATCGCCAGGTTATCAATATCCGCCATCATATTCATCCGTATGATCACCCGCTTCTTTTCCTGCACAAGACCCTCATAAGGCCCCCTAATCCCGGCAAAACCCCTGTATATGCGCTCAAACTTCTTTTCATTGCGGTGATCGCAAAAAAGCCCGTTGACTTGGTTCAAAAAATCATACCCGGTAGTCCCCTCCACCGCCCATTGCGGATTTAGCTCCTCATTGAGCGCAAGTATCTTTTCCACGATAAGATAAATATCCCCCGCCCTGCTCCGCAGCCTGTCGATATATTTAACCGGGTCCCAAAGCCCGTCAATATGATCCACCCGCAGCCCGCTGAATTTGCACATTGCAAGGCATTTCAGCGTCAGATCATGCACCTCGTCAAAAACCTCCTGCTCCTCAACCCTCACACATATCAAATTATTAAGCCCGAAAAACCGCCTGTAATTTATCTCCTCCGTCCCAACCTTCCAGAAACTCAGCCGAAATACCTGGTCAGCCAAAAGTCCGTCCAGCAGGTTAAATGATTCTGCCCGTCCCGCTTCCCCATTGAAAACCTCTATATTCGAGTCAAAAAACTTTTTAACATGGCTGTCCGAATTGTATAACTCCCACAGCATCCGCTTTATGAACATCACCTGCTCATGCCGCTCATTATGATCCACCGCCATTGAAAGATTTTTCAGCACATATATCACTCCCAGCAGCTTCAAATAATCCGGGTGAGACTGCCCCAGGTCTTTCTTCAGCCCCGTAAGGTTATAAGAAAGGACCACCGGATAAGTCTCCATCCGCAGCGGAAACACCATCTCGTAAAAACGCACCGCCAGCCCCGCCGCCGAAAACTCCAGCCGTATCACCCCGCTTTCAAGGCACTTTGCGAACGTGTCCCCCAGAAACGGCGCCAGCACCCTCCCCCGTATCGCACTATGCGGGTGATTCCAATCTATATCAAAAAAATTGTAATATCGCGACGTTTGCCCATTCTCGAACACATCCATCAACTTGGTATTTTCAGAACTGTACGTCGAATGGTTAGGCACTATATCCTGTACCCACCCAAGCCCCGCCTTCTCCCGCTCCACACATATCGCCTCGAACTGGGCCGTCGTCCCCAATTCTTCGTTAAACGCGTTATGATCCGCGATATCATAACCGTGCGCCGAACCCTTTGCCGCCTTGAATATCGGCGACGCGTAAATATCCGAAATACCCAGCCTGGCAAGATAGCCGAAAAGCGATCTCACCGTTACAAAATTGATCGCCCCCCCAAGCTGAAGCCTGTATGTCCCCACCGGCACCTTCATCACTCAACCATGCCCCCAATATATTGCTTCCCCCCACAACGCCAGATTAGTTTCTCCCGTCTAATTTTACAATCCAAAACACCTGCGACGTTTAGCCCCCAGGCTCGTCCTGGGGGTTTCCAAACCACCTAATCACTAATCTCTAATCACTAATCTCTAAACACTAATCTCTAATCTCACAAATTCTATTGAACCGCAAACCAATAATTGCGAAAGTAAGTTGATGACAGGAACTGAACATGAAAGATTATGACCCAAACCAAATAGAGCAGCTCGATCTAACCGAAACAGGCCTACTCGGCCGCATCTTTATCCGCACAGGCCTCACCAGGCCGGGTAAAATTATAATTTTACTCCGCATCCTCCTCGCATGGTCTCTAGCATGGATACCATTACTCGTTCTCTCGATCATGCAGGGCCAGGCGTACGATAAAAATCTGAAAATCCCATTCCTATACGATTTCGCCGCGCACGTACGGTTCTTCTTCGCGGTACCGATCTTTATTCTAAGCGACTTTTTTCTCGCTCCTCGCGTAAAGGATACCATATTAGGCTTTTTAAATGCGGGCCTTATCAAGGATGGTCAGCGTCAAATTTACTTCTCGGGTATTAAAAAAATGCAGCGGCTCAATAGTTCCATTATTTCTGATATTGCTATTTTGTTCATCGTAATTTCGGCAACTCTGCTTGGCCTGCAAACCGGAATATCTCTTGAAGCACAAAGCTGGCAAAAAACGATTTCAGATGATACCGTCCGCATCAGTGCCGCCGGGTGGTGGCTCGTGCATGTATCCATTCCGGTCTGGCAGTTCTTTCTGCTGCGATGGCTCTGGCATGTTTATATTTACTCGACCTTCCTATTCAACGTCGCAAAGCTTGACCTGGCCCTGATTCCAACACACCCCGATCGTGTCGGCGGCCTGCATTTCTTAAGCCTCGGACAAAAATGGCTTATGCCTTTCGTATTCGTAATATCAGCAGCCTTGGCTTCTGACATGGGTACGAAGATCGTCTTTCAAAATGCTCAATTCTTGCAGTTCAGGTATGACATACTGCTGTTTATAGTGCTCATGGGCTTATTCGTGGTCGCTCCGCTCATTCTCTTCACGCCCAGGCTGATCCTCACCCGCAGAACAGGCCTGATCACCTATGGTGTTCTCGCAGCCGAATACGTCCGATCCTTTGATAACAAATGGATCAAAAACGCAAAAAAAGACGAATCGATTCTGGGCAGCTCGGATATCCAGTCCCTTGCCGACCTCGCGAATAGCTATAGCGTTATTATGGAAATGAAATCCATCCCCCTGGACAAAAATTTCGCCATGGCACTCCTAACCGTTATCCTTACACCTTTCATCCCGCTGCTCTTATCAGCTTACGCAGCAAAGGATATTCTCGGCGTCATCAAAAGGATCATCTTCTAAGGGCACTTGTTTCGGTATTGTGCGTTCGTTCTCGGATCATAACCCGCAACACGCAACCCGTAACTCGCAACAGTCCGGGTTTTATCTTCTCGCCCGTCCACCCGTCTTCTTAACCGCGGGCTTATCATGCTCAGGCATGTTGCCCTGCAGCACCTTTATCGCCTTCTTCACATCCGCAACCTTGAGCACACCAGTCGTCCTGCCGCCCTTGGCCCCTGCCGTAACATATGCGTAAGAAATATTGATATGATTGCGGGCCAGCTTCTCAACAACCTCCGCGAATGCCCCAGGCTCATTGGGCAGATTCACGCAAAGAACCTCACTCTCGCTAAATGGCATATTCACCATCGCCAGCACTTCCTTAGCCCGCTCATAATTCGTCGTAACAAGCCGCATCACCCCGTTTTCAGCCGAATCCATCATCGTCATTGCGATAATATTCACCTTCGCCCGTGCAAGCTCCGCCAGCATCTTCGCAAGCACGCCGGGCTTATTTACCATGAAGATCGAAAACTGCTTCTGAATATGCATCTTAACTACCTTTTATATTTTTTTACTGCTTGTTGAGTTGAGTAAACGATTTCGCCGCCGACTCGCTGTCCGGAAAGAATTTGAACAGCTTATCCAGGTTTGTAATTTTAAAAACTCTGTGCAGCTGCGGATTGATCCCGCTTATTACCAACTCTCCCCCTGCCGTCTGAAGCTTCCGCCATATATCCAGCAATAGCCCCAGCGTCTGCGACGTAAAGAATTTTACCTTTGAAAAATCAATTATCAGCTTCTTGGGACTGTTATCCGCGATATATTTTTTCAACTGCCGTGTCACCGAATCGATCTGGGCAATATCACATATCGAACCTGTGTTGAACTCGATCAGCGATACCTCGCCTAGCATTCTTATATCTACAAAGCTCGTCTCTGCCATAATCCACGCCTAAAAAATTTTATTCCCGTGCATTGCCATCTTACATAGCTTTGAGAACATTATCACGCCCCAATTCCTGTCCAACTCATCGTGGTACCTTTTTAATGCATAACGACTACGCATAGCGCGACTATTAATCTCAGATAATTATTATAGCATATTTATCCATTTTTGTCGAGCGTTATTGACATACGCCCTCGCCTGCCTCTTCTTGCCCACCGTCTTTTCACTATCAGCTCTCGCCAGTAATTCGATATAATACTCACAGACCGAAGCCGTTTAGTGTAAATAGAGACAATTATTGCCGCTTATTCAGGGTTGAAATGAAAATCTGGCCATCCAGCCAAAATATTTCTGAAACTCAGATCCAGAGCATGTTTGAGGCATGTCTTGACGACGCGCCCATAGGCATCGCTTTTTATGACAAAAAACTCCAATTTATTTACGTCAACTCGGTATTAGCTCAAATAAATGGGCTTTCCGTTTCCGATACTATCGGCCACACCCCCAGCCAGATACTTCCCGACATAGGCCCGCGGCTCGAGCAATTGCTCCAAACAGTACTCCGAACCGGCAAAACATTAAAAGATGTCGAGATTACCGGAACAACTCCCGGTTCCGGCACCGTACGCCAGTGGATTGCCAATTTTTACCCGCTCCGGATTCACGACGAACTAATCGGCGTCACAGTCATGGTCACGGACATCACCAATCAAAAACGTGCCCAACAGCAGTCGACAGAAAAGACCCGCGAACTTGAACGCGTTTTCCGCCTCTCGCTTGACTTGCTCTGTATCGCAGATACCGACGGCAATTTCGTCAAGGTAAACCCTGCCTGGGAGCAGACCCTGGGTTATAAACTCGAAGAACTGGAACATCGTAAATTCCTGGATTTCGTCCACCCCGATGATCTTGAAGCTACCCAGCAGGCTATCGCCGATTTGGCCTCAGGCAAGTCAATATTCGATTTCATTAATCGATATCGGCACAAGAATGGCTCATACCGCTGGATCGAATGGCGATCACTCCCATATGAAGGCAAGCTCATTTACGCAGCCGCCCGCGACATCACAGAACGTAAACAATATCAGCAATCCATAGAGTTAGATGAAAGCCGGCTCGAAGCTCTGCTCAAACTTGGTGAAATGGGGGATAGACCTCTCAAGGAAATCACCGATTTCGCCATGGAAGAAGGAGTACGCCTCACAAAAAGCACCATAGGGTATCTTGCATTTACCAACGAAGACGAAACGGTTTTGACCATGCACTCATGGTCCAGCATTGCCATGCGTGAATGTATGATCCAGGATAAACCATTTGTCTATCCCATGAAAAACGTCGGCCTTTGGGGAGAAACCGTCCGCCAGCGCAAGCCGATCATAACAAATGATTATGATGCGCCTAATGAATTCAAGAAAGGTTATCCCAAAGGCCACATCCACTTGAAACGCCACATGAATATCCCTGTTTTCGAAGGAACCAGAATTGTGGCTGTTGCCGGTGTCGCAAATAAGCAGGAACCCTATAACGAATCCGATGTGAGGCAGTTGCAACTGCTAATGGACGGCATGTGGCGATTGATCCAGAGAAAAAATTCGCAGATAACCTTGATGGAAAACGAAGCTAATCTTAGCAGCATCTTCAGAGCTGTACCTGCCGGCATAGGCGTAGTGGTCAATCGTGTTATAACAAAAACTAATGATCGATTATGCGAAATGACTGGCTATACCAGCAAGGAGCTTATCGGCAAAAGCTCGCGAATGTTATACCCGACCGAAAAGGAGTTTCTCTATGTCGGAGCCAAAAAATACGGCCAAATTACCCAGCGAGGCACAGGCACCGTCGAAACACGCTGGATACGCAAAGACGGCACCATAATAGATATACTCCTCAGCTCTACACCCCTGGATACCGGTAATTTAGAAAAGGGCGTCACATTCTCTGCCACCGAGATAACCGAACGAAAACAAAATGAAAAAGCACGTGAACAGCTGGCAAAAGAACTAAAAGTAAAGAATGACGAGCTGGAATCGATCATCTACGTCGCCTCACACGACCTCAGGTCCGCCATGGTCAACGTCAAGGGCTTTAGCCGTGAACTAGCCGATTATTGCCAAACCATACACAGCTCCTGCCCTCCCGAAAAGCTCGCTCGCGATGCTGCATTCGCCTTAAAGGAAGGCATCCCGCAGGCTCTGGATTTCATAGGCACTAGCGTCTCAAAGATCGACTCGATATTAAACGGCCTCCTCCGCCTCTCTCGCCTCGGCCGTCAGGCTCCAATTATTATGCCAGTGGATATGAATGTTTTCATGACCAACATCGCCCAGTCCATGCAGTTGCAGATCCGAGAAGCGGGCGCAATTTTCGAGATCGAACATTTGCCCCCATGCCAAGCCGATTCCTCACTGCTAAGCGAAGTTTTCACCAATCTGATCGATAACGCGATCAAGTATCGCGATCCATCACGCCCCCTCCGTATTCGCATCACGGGAAAAACACAAGACTCCGCCGCCGTCTACTGCGTCGCCGATAACGGCATGGGGATAAACTCAAATTACCAGCAAAAGATTTTCGAACCATTCCACCGACTCGAACCCGCAAAAACCCCCGGCGAAGGACTCGGCCTAAGCATCATAAAACGAATACTCGACCTTCACAACGGCACCATCTCACTCGATTCCACCCCAGGCCAAGGCTCAAAATTCTACATCACCCTCCCCGCCTGAGCCTCAAAACAAAAATCTGTGAAAATCCGTGTAAATCA
>MHYB01000047.1:79672-83452 GCA_001824635.1 Planctomycetes bacterium GWF2_50_10 | reverse complement strand
CCACAAAATGCCCCGCCTCGCATTCCACCATCTCAGGCTGCCCCTCCCTGCACTTATGCCCCGCCGCCGGACACCTCGCCCGAAACGCACATTGCTCCTCGCCCTTTGGCCCTCCCGCCTCACCCGCTACTATTCGCTTCTTCCTAAGCCCCGGATCAACCTGCGGTATCGCCGATATCAGCGCCTTGGTATAAGGATGCATCGGGTTCTTGTACAGCGTCTTCGCGTCCGCCATCTCAACTATCCGCCCCAAATACATCACCGCCACCACATCGCTTACAAACTCAACCACCGCCAGGTCATGCGCGATAAACAGGTACGTCAAACCGAACTCATCCTGCAGATCCTTAAGCAGATTCAATATCTGCGACTGTATCGAAACATCCAGCGCACTCACCGGCTCATCACATATCACCAGCTTCGGATTCAGCGCCAGCGCTCTCGCTATCCCAACCCTCTGCCTCTGCCCGCCCGAAAACTCATGCGGATACCGGTTTATATACGATGGACTCAACCCCACCTTCTCCAGTATCCCCGCCACCCTGTCCGCAAGCTCTCGCCCCTTCGCCAGCCCATGATATCTTATCGGCTCACCAATTATATCCCCCACCGTCATCCTCGGATTCAGCGAGCTGTACGGATCCTGGAATATGATCGATATCTCTTTCCGCATCTGCTTGAGCTGCTGCCCCTCTGCGTCAAGCAGATCCATCCCCTCAAACTCCACCCGCCCACCGCTCGCCGGTATCAGCCGCGCGATCGTCCTCGCAGCCGTAGTCTTTCCGCATCCGCTCTCGCCCACCAGCCCCAGCGTCTTGCCCTGCTCTATCGCAAAATTCACCCCGTCGACAGCCTTGACATACCCCACCGTCCTCTGCAGCAGCCCCGCCGTCACCGGAAAGAAAGTCTTCAAATTTTCAACTCTTAATATATCCATCTCAACCTATTCAACCATCGAATCACCACCCGGCACTGCCCATACCAGCGATCGCGCAGCGATTCCTCACCTTTGCCTTTTGCCCTTTAACCTTTGCCTTTAAGAAATCTCTCCGCATACCAGCAAGCCGCCCGCCTCCCCGTCGCTATTTCCATCAGCCCAGGCTCACACGTCCTGCACTTCTCATCATCATGCCCCACCGGACATCTCGGATGAAATTTGCACCCGCTCGGAAACTCCAGCGGATTCGGCACCGTCCCCGAAATCACCTCAAGCCGCCGCCCCTCATGCCCCAGCCTCGGCAGCGACCTCAGCAGCCCCTGCGTATAAGGATGCAGCGCGTTTGCAAAAAGATCCGCCGCCTTCGCCCGCTCAACTATCCGCGAAGCATACATCACCGCCACCTCATTCGCCCGCTCCGCCACCACGCCAAGATCATGCGTTATCAGCAGCACGCTCATGTTATTCTGCTTCTGCAGTTCCCTTATCAATTCCAGTATCTGCGCCTGTATCGTAACATCCAGCGCAGTCGTCGGCTCATCCGCTATCAAAAGCGCCGGCTTGCAGCTCATCGCCATCGCGATCATCACCCTCTGCCTCATCCCGCCCGACATCTGGTGCGGATATTCACTCACCCGCCGCTCCGCCTCGTTTATCCCCACCTGCTTCAATATCTCAACCGCGTCCACCCACGCCGCCTCATACTCCTTCTTCTGATGCAGCATGATCGCCTCCGCGATCTGATCCCCAATCGTAAACACCGGGTTCAAACTCGTCATCGGCTCCTGAAAGATCATCGCGATCTTATTGCCCCGTATCGACCGCATCTGCTTTTCCGAAAGCTCCAGCAGATTGGCCCCCTCGAACTCTATCCGCCCGTTAACTATCCGCCCCGGCGGCACAGGTATCAGCCTCATCATCGCAAGCGCCGTCACACTCTTGCCGCACCCGCTCTCCCCCACCAGCGCAAACGTCTCCCCGCGCCTTATCTCAAAATTCACCTCCTGCACCGCCTTCGCCACCCCATCCTCAGTATCAAAGTGCACAGAAAGATTCTCAATTTTCAGTATCTCATCACTCATTATTCAGCATCGCAACAGCGATTCCATAATTTTTAAAT
Organism: Planctomycetes bacterium GWF2_50_10; assembly: GCA_001824635.1. GTDB lineage: Bacteria > Planctomycetota > Phycisphaerae > Sedimentisphaerales > GWF2-50-10 > GWF2-50-10. Next base: position 81,395 of record MHYB01000047.1, on the reverse strand, counting down.
TTGAAATTTTAATTTTTAAATTTCTTACGCCGCTTTCCTCAGCCGCGGATCGATTGCATCCCGCAGCCCCTCACCCACGAGGTTATACGCCATCACCGTCACAAATATCGCCATCCCCGGAAACAGCGTAAGCCACCACAAAAACCGTCCCGTAGTCCCCACCCCCAAACTCAGCATCTGCCCCCAGCTCGGCGTCGGCGGCGCCACCCCAAACCCCAAAAAGCTCAGCGACGCCTCGATAAATATCGCACCCGCAATATCGAACGAAGCATTCACCAGAACCGGCGCAATACCGTTTGGCAGTATATGCTTAAACAATATACTCCGCAGCGGCAGCCCCAGCGAAACCGCCGCCTGCACAAAATCCTGCTTCCGTAATTTCAAAAACTCCGCCCGTATAAATCTCGCATCCCCCGTCCACGTCGTCAGCCCGATGATGATCATAATATTGAGCAGACTCCTGGGCCAAAACGATATGATCGTCAATATCAAAAAGAACACCGGCACCGCCATCATGATCTCGACAAACCGCATGCCGATAAAATCCACCTTCCCCCCGAAATACCCCAGCACCGCTCCCACCATTATCCCGATCACGCACGATATCCCCACCGCCACAAACCCGACCGACAGCGATATCCTGCTCCCGTGTATCAGCCTCGCCAGCACATCCGCCCCAACATCATCCGTCCCAAGCCAATGCGCACCGCTTGGCCCCTCCTCCCTCGCCGCCAGATCAGTCCTGGCAAAACTATAAGGCACCGGCGCAAACACCGCCTTCTCGGCCCGCCCCTCCGCTACCATCGCCTTGTAATCCGTAGCATCGAGCTTTTCAGGCAGCATATAAAACATCGCCGCCGTCCCAACCACCAGCACAATAAACGCCGCCCCGAACTGCCTCCACAGCACGCTCGATCTTTCCATCGGCGCTATCGTCCTCTGATTGCGACGTATCAAAACCGCCATCGCGATCACAACCCCAGCCGCCAGGAACACCGCATAATCAACCGCCCCAAGCGCCCCAAACAGCGGAAATTTCCACGCCCCATCCACCTTTATCGCAAAAGGCTTATCATTCGCAAGCAGCGGCGCAAACACCGCCACCGTAAACAGCACAAATATAAACGCAAGCCCCGCCACATTCAGCCTGTTCTTAAAGAACTCCCGCGCAACAAGCTGCCCGTAGCTTATCCCCCACGCCTTATTATGTTTTACTTCTGCCTTCAATTCTTATTTCAGTTCTTATTCTTTTATCTATTCTATTTTTTCGTGCTCTTCGTGCCCTTCGTGGTGACTTCTGAATCCGCAAGCGACTACTAAATACTCACTGTTCTCTATTCGTTTCTTATCCTGAATCCTGAATTCTGAATCCTGAATTCTCACTCAAAACTTATTCTCGGATCCACCATCGCATAAGCCAGATCGCCCAGCAGCAGCCCAAATATATTCAAGAATCCCGCAATTGTCGCCACCGCCATAATAATATTGTAATCCCGCGTCGTAACCGATTCAAACGCCAGCAGTCCCATCCCCGGCACACTGAATATACTCTCGATAATAACCGACCCGCCGAACATCGCCGGCAGCAGCGTCGCCATTATCGTGATCACCGGTATCACGCTGTTGGAAAACGCATGCCTCCACACCACCGCGTTATTCGAAAGCCCCTTGGCCCTCGCCGTGCGAATATAATCCATCCGAAGCGTATCAAGCATACTCGCCC
>MHYB01000047.1:76328-79661 GCA_001824635.1 Planctomycetes bacterium GWF2_50_10 | reverse complement strand
GTTAGATACGCAAAGCCGCCATAAGTCAAACACGTCACCGGCATCACCAAATGCCACAACCTGTCATTTAGCCACGCGAAAAACGGCATCGTATCCGCGCTGTTGCCCGATAGCCCAGCGGGAGGAAACCAGTTCAAAAACGTCGGCCCGCTCATATATCCTATCAGCATCTGCCCCACCCACATGCTCGGCAGCGACCACAGCATCACCAGCCCCACCGATATCGCCTTATCCGAAAACCGCCTGTGCCCCAGCGCCGAAAGCGTCCCCAGCGGCACCGCGATAATGTAAATGATGGTAAACGAAATAAGATTGAGCACCAGCGTTATCGGCAGCCTCTCCTTTATCAGATCGATCACAGGCCGATGATGTTTTATCGAATCCCCGAAATTCAGTCTCGCCACTCTCCCCAGCCACGTCACATACTGAATATGTATCGGCTTATCCAACCCATAAAGCTGCTTACGAGCCTTCTGCACATCCGCCGCCCTCGCCTGATCCATCTGCCCCTCAGGCCCCATCCCCAAACTAACCGGATCCCCCGGCGCCATCCTGCTTATCGCAAAAACAACAATGGTTATCCCAACCAGCGTCGGCACCATCAACAACAATCGTCTAATTATATACGTCGTCATAAATCTTAATAGTTGCGAGTTGCGCGTCTTGCCCTCGACGGCTCTCCTGAGTTATCGTTCCGCCATTCGTCTTCAACAAAAGTTATAAATTTATTTATTTTGGCTCCAAGCTCATTATATTTCTCGACTAGATCCTCACATAGATTCTTGACCGCGCTATTCGTCGTCTGAATAAATTCCAAATGACATATCGTTTCGTCACACGATGAGTGCGCATAAATAAGAAATTTTACAAACTCAGCTTTGTACTTTTTTCGCCCATACCCTTCCACAATATTCGCCGTAATCGCCTTTGCACTTCTGCGTAATTGGCTTCCTTCTTCATAAAGCTCATATTTGGGCAGCATAAGAGATAGTTCATGGCATTTAACCGCAAACTTGAATGACATCTTATAAACATCCAAATCCCGATAACTCTTCACGCCCACTCCTTCACGCTAATAACCGCAACAGTTCTTTTACCTTGAAATTTCCATTTCCCACGGGTCTTTATCACCAACTCCTAAACCCGCAACTCGTAACCCGCAACCCGCAACAATTTAGTACTTCTGCCTCCCCTTCTCCACCCACCATTCCAGCCAATCGAGTCCTATATTGTGGGCTTTTACGTTTTCAAACCTCGGATCGATAAACCGCAGTGTCGGCCGCGTATAAATATACGTTATCGGCTGTTCCTCATGCAGTATCCTCGCAATACGTTTATAAAGCACCGCGCGTTCGTTTGCATCCATAACACGCCGAGCCTTCTCCATTATCTCGTCAGCTTCCTTATTAACAAACCCCACATGGTTCGACCCGCGATTAAGCCTTTGCGATGAATGGAACACCTCATAAGGATCCTCCACAACATCCGTAAACCATGCCAGCGTGACCGCGTCAAATTTCCTGTCCAGCAGCCTCGTCAAAAACACCGACCATTCAAACGGATCTGCGACCGCCTGTATCCCCGCCTTTGCGCACTGATCCCGCAAATGCTTCGCAAGTTGCTCATGCAAACTCCTCCCCGCCACATGCATGAACTTAAACCGGAACTTAACCCCATCCTTCTCACGCACCCCGTCCCCGTCCGTATCCCGCCACCCCGCCTCATCCAGCAGTACCTTCGCTTTTACAACATCGCAAGGCCAGGGCTTCAAATTCGGATCATGCAGCGGCCCCTTAATATAAAACGGATCCGCTGGCACCTCTCCAAGCCCTTTGAGCAGGTACTTGCAAATCATCTCCCGATCCACCAGCATCGTCATCGCAAGCCGCACCCGCCTGTCTTCAAAGAACGCTGTATCCGCGTTCCACCCCATATACCCGTAACCGACATTTGGATTCCAGACCGATAAACACTTGTGCCTGCTCGTAAAATTCTTATCCTCGCACATCTCCGCAAACTGGTCAGGCTCAGCGATCATGAAATCAACATCGCCCGTCTTAAACGCCTGCAAAACCGCAAGCTGATTGGTTATAAACCGAAACACCAGCTTCTTTAAACAAGGCTTCTCACCCCAATATCTCTCATTCCTAGCCAGCACCACTTCCCTGCCCACATTCCACTTCTCAAAAACATAAGGCCCGCTCCCCACCGGCTCAGACCGCCTGTTATTGAACTCCATCCCCTCCTTGTACTGGTAGATATGCTTTGGCAATATACCGATATCCACAAACGAGATGTAGTCGAGCATCTTGAAATAAACATTCGCCAGCCGAAACCTTATCGTCTTCGGATCAAGTATCTCGACCGTCTTTACGTCCATGTAGTACTGCGCCCACTTCGCCGCATCCACCTTAGGATCGCGTATCGTGTCGTAAGTGAATTTCACATCCTCCGCCGTTACAGGCAGCCCGTCGGAAAAATAAATATCATCCCGCAGCGTAAAAGTGATCGTAAGCCCCCCGTCCGTCACCTCGTAATTTTTCGCCAGCTTGGGCACTAGTTTCAGGGTATCACTGTCATACTCCATCAACCCCTCAAATATATTCCGCCAGCAAATGTAATACCCGTAAAGGTCTTTTGAAGTGACCGGGTTTAAAGTCTCCGCTTCCGCCCCCAGCGCCCAAACCAGCCAATCCCCCTCATCCCTCGCAGATGTGGCACGGGCATCCTGCCCGTGTTTTAAAACTCCTTCTCTCCGTTTAGCCCCCAGGCTAGTCCTGGGGGTTTCTTTTCGTGTTTCATTTGAAATTTGAGATTTGAAATTTGAACTCTCTTCCCCGCTCAATTTTGCCTCTATCGAATTGATCTTCTCATAAACCCTATCCGACTTGATCATAGAAAATAAGAGCAGCCCCAGCACCGCCGCCAGCACCCCCAACACAACCCACTCACCACTCCGTCTCATCTAAAATCCCGCACTCCCTTACGTTCCGTTGTCCAACCCTAAACTCACCACCGACTCTGTCATCCCGAAGCCAAAGTCACGAGCTGTGCTCGTGCGACGCGAGGGATCCGCAGAAAACTGATCGCGAAGCGATCTACGTCGCAATCTTCGTTTGATATTTACTTTCCAAAATTCTAATTTGCTTCGTGCTTCGGAATCAGCACTTTCTTAAACTAATCACTAATCACTTGATCAATACTTCTGCAACTCCTTCGGCACAAACCACTCCCTCTCATCCAGCCCGCCCTTATGAATTGTCACGCCCTCAAATCGCCGATCCAAAACCCTCAAATGAGGCCGCGTCGTCATAAATGTATAAGGCTGCTGCT
>MHYB01000047.1:68887-76314 GCA_001824635.1 Planctomycetes bacterium GWF2_50_10 | reverse complement strand
GCTTCGTTTCATCCAGCTCTACCCGCGCCTCGTCAAGCAGCCTGTCAGCTTCGGCGTTCTTAAAACTGATATAATTCGATCCGCGATTTGCTGCCTGCGAAGAATGGAATATCTGGTAAGGATCATTCTCCGGCGAGCCTGCTCCCCATCCGCTCAAAACAGCATCAAACTGGTGGTTCTTCGTTCGTTCAATAAAAACCGACCACTCGTAAGGATCAAGCGCGATATCAATCCCGACCTTTGCGGCATCGTCTTTTATCAGCTTTGCTATCCGCTCAGTGGCCCCGCCGCCGCTCACGATCATAAGCCGCACCTTGAACTCGACGCCGTTCTTGTCCCTCGTTCCGTTGCCGTTGGTATCTCTCCACCCAGCCGCGTCAAGGAGTGCCGCCGCCTTTTTGGGTTCATAAGGCCAGGGCTTGATATTCGGATCGTTCTGCTTGCTGTACATATAGAACGGCCCGGTTATTACGGTGCTAAGCCCCTTCTGAATGTAATCCCTTAACGCCTCGCGATTGATCGTATGCGTCATTGCAAGCCGAACTTTGGGATCGTTGAAATACACCGAATCGTTATTCCATCCAATGTAACTGTACCCCGTTCTGTAATCCCAGAACTTGAGCAGGTTGTATTTTTGCCCAAAATCTTTGTCTTTTGATAGCTCGAAAAACTGCTCAGTCGTTGTCTCAAGGTAATCGATATTCCCCGCCCTCAACGACTGCATCGCTGCAAGATCGTTTGTGACTATATTGTAAACGATCCTGTCAGGCTTGCACCGCTTGCCCCAGTAACGCTCATTGCGTTTGAGCACGATCTCCCGCCCCACATCCCACTTATCGAACAGGTATGGCCCAGTCCCCACCGGCTCAGACCGCCTGTCATTAAATTCTTTTCCCGCCTTATACCCATAAACATGCTTGGGCATTATCGGTGTAAGTCCGGCAACTTCGATAGATTTGAAATATTTTTCCTTGAGATAAAACTTAACCGTTCGCTCATCTATCTTTTCGACCCGTGTGAAATTAGCATAGTAGTTTGCCAAACTCGCCGCATCGACATTCGGATCTTTGATAGTATTAAAACTGAAAACCACATCATCAGCCGTCACACCCTTGCCGTCTGAAAACGTTATACCATCTTTAAGCGTGAATGTGATTTCAAGACCATCCGGACTCACCGACCAACTCTCCGCCAACGATCCTTTCAGAGCTATCGTATCCGGATCAATTTCAAGCAGCCCCTCAAACACAAATCCCAAAACATACGTCGCAGAGACATCCGTGCTGGTGATCGGATTAAGATTTGTCGGGTCAGACCCCAGGTGCCATACCAGCCAATCCCCCTCATTCGGGTCCCTCGCGCCGCCGCCGCTTGAACCTCTTGGTAAACCGCTGAATACCCCCTGCCCCCCCCCGGTTGAAACAAATTGACCGCCCATATTTTGAACAGTCTTTTCGAGTCTGTTCACTCTCTCGAACAAACGATCAGATTGGATCATGGAAAGGACTTGAAATAGGACTATGATCGAAAGGAAAAGAAACAGAAAGAAGACATATACACCGCTTCGTTTACCCATCAAAACGCCTCAATACCCCATTTTAAATGTAAAAACAGCTATCCCGACAGCGTCGGGATTCCACACCTTTGCCCTTTGAATTTTGCCTTTTGCCCTTATTTTATGCTGCTGACCGGCTTGGCAGGCAGCGCCGACACGCTTTTTACCTTCAAAACCGTGTTTATCTTCCCGCTCGCCCCATCCTCACCGTAAAGAACCTTATACTCTCCAAGCACCACCGCCGCCGTGCCGCCTCGCTCTGTAAGTGCTTTCTTTATCGTAGTTTGCGGCATCCCAATCTTCGCCAGCGCCCCCGCCTCAGTCGCCGTGAGCACCTCCCCAAGCTCCGCTTTTTTAGCCTTGCTCAGGTTTTCATCATTGCAGTACCGCCCCATCGCATACGCCAGAAGCTGTGCAAACCGCACCGCCGCCGGGTCGTTTTCCGTTCCTGCCGCGATACTGTTTCCAAGCAGCGACAAAATCGCGCCATCCGGCTCAAAATTGTTCAAACTCCAGTCCTGATAACCCTTTATGCGCATATCAGCTACGTCAAAAAGCAGCTTTTTCGCCCCGTTTATCTTCGCCGTCGCCCCAAATCTGGCTATCTGCTCCAGCACATCCGCCGACGTTTCCTTCCCTATCATCCCCCCAAGCTTCGCCAGCCCAACCTGCGCAGCCTTCTGATTATCACCTGCCAAACTCGCTATATTCCGCACCGCCCAGTACCTCACCGCCGCGTTATCGCTGCCCAGCATACCCGCTGCCGCATCCACAAGTGCTGGATTCTTAAGGCTTTCCATCAAGATCATTAAATTGATCAACGCATTGGCCTGTCGCTTCTCATCCTTTATCGCCTTGGCCTTCTCTACCCCCTGAGGCAAATATTTCGCAACCGCCGCCGCAAACGCAGGCTTATACTGTGCCTGTTCGCTCTTGCTGTTAGCCACCACCGCCGCCCGAACCTCAGCTATATTGCCAAAATCCTCTGTATCAACGATTTCCTGCACCGCCGAAGCCAAAAAAGCATCGATTTGAGCCATATCAGCCTGCTCAAGTACCGCCTTTTTGCCCAAAGCCTCGATCTGGGCCGTATTAAGCGCCATCGCAAAACTACCGAAAAAACCAAGAATTACCGCAACCTTAAAACAGTTAGCCATCTCGAATGTCCTTATAATTTGTATATGAACTAAAGATACCGCAAGGTAACTATATATTTAACCGATGTCAAGGCCCTAACAAGCCGATATAAAAATTGTTGCTCTTTTGGCAATAAATACTTATGATAATTTTTTAATTCTGGTTTTCTTTATAAGGATTATAAAAAGGTATCCTGTGTTAACTTGGGGATTAGCATTTTTTCTATCAGCTTTTTGCCTCAACATAGACGCAAATAACCCCGCTGCGCATTATTCCTGCTGCATTAATAATCCTAAACCTGCCACTCATCATCACGACCCGCTTCTCCAATTGTTTGTCAAAGATCCAAACGCTCTGATTTTCTTATCTATAATAGAGGATGATCTCCCGATTTCTCAAATCGACCTTGCATCTATCATAATCGCACAGGAAATTCAGACCCAAACGCCTCTGCCGGCCTCAAAACCCAAAGTTTCCCCCGCTACTACGCCCACCGAGCCAAATAAGATCGATAGAACCAGCGCACTTGCGATGCACGCCTTATGCGCCGATTTTTTCAGCACTTACATCGACGACTACGGCCGAGTCGACTACAAAACCCTCCGCAGAAAGCGCCTCGACCTTATCTCCGCCCAGTCCCAATATAGCGACGTCAAGCCGGACGTTTACAACAATTGGGCAAAAGAAGACAAGCTGGCATTCTGGATCAACACCTTTAATCTGTGCATCATTCGCGGCATAGTCGATAATTACCCCATTATCCCATCCAGATTCAAGGTCATATTCTACCCCGCAAACAGCATCATGCAGATCGACGGCATCTGGGACAAAATGCCCTTCAACATCATGGGCGAAAATTATACCCTTACCGAGATTGAACAGAAGATATTGCGAACCCAGTTTGAGGAACCGCGAATCTGCCTTGCCATATCTTACGCAAGCGAAGGCTCAGCCCCCATGCGAAGAGAACCGTACACAGGAGCCAAACTCGACGGGCAGCTTAACGATCAGGCAAAGCGTTTTCTTGCGACCGAAATTGGTTTTAAGATTGACCGCAACGAGCCGGCATTGTATCTTTCACCGGTTTTCGATTGGTATTCTGCCAAGTTTGTTGCAAAATACCCGGCCGACAAGCAGTTTTTAGACAAACCAGCCGGCCAGGCATCGATTTTAACGTATGTCAGCAAACACGTCTCGCGCAAGGATGCCGATTGGCTTGGTCGAAAGATATTTTCTGTCAAGTGGATAAGATTTAATTGGATGCTTAATGAACAGCGTTAAGCTCATGGAAGGAGCAGCACATGGTCAAAGGACGCGGAATCAGCAATCATTTTTGTGATACAACATCGTACTTATTTACCAGCGAATCAGTCGCTATGGGGCATCCCGATAAAATGGCGGACCAGATTTCTGACGCTATACTGGACGAGATGCTTCGTCAGGACCCAAAAGCCAGGGTAGCGTGCGAAACGCTGCTCACCACCGGCCTGGTCTTTATAGCGGGCGAAATCACCTCTAAAAAGCCGATTGACGTTCAGCACATGCAGAAGGTCGTTCGCGACACCATCCATCGCGTCGGCTACGACGACCCCAGGCTCGGCTTTGACTCACAGAGCTGTGCGATCATAAACGCTATCAACAGGCAAAGCCCGGATATCTCGATGGGTGTCACCGAAGGCAAGGGCCTGCACAAGGAACAAGGCGCAGGCGATCAGGGCCTTATGTTCGGCTATGCAACCAATGAAACCTCAGCCTATATGCCCATGCCCATCTATCTTGCGCATAAAATAACCGACAGACTTGCCGTAATGCGTCAGACCAAAAAGCTCCCCTGGCTAAGACCTGACGGCAAGAGCCAGGTAACAGTCGAATACTGCCACGGCAAACCCCTGCGAATTCATACCGTCGTCGTTTCTACCCAGCACGATGCACATGTAACGCACGCCGAGATCGAAAAAGCAATTATTAAACACGTCATCCTCCCCGTGCTGCCCAAGAAACTCGTTGATGACAGAATAATTTACCACGTCAATCCCACCGGCAGATTCGTAGTCGGCGGCCCTGCCGGCGATTGCGGCCTTACCGGCAGAAAGATCATCGTCGATACCTACGGCGGCAGAGGCTGCCATGGCGGCGGAGCCTTCAGCGGCAAAGACCCGACAAAAGTAGACAGAACCGCCAGCTACATGGCCAGGTACATTGCGAAAAATGTCGTCGCTGCAGGCCTTGCTGATTCCTGCGAGATTCAATTAGCCTATGCGATAGGTGTCGCAAAGCCCGTCTCGGTTCTAGTAAATTCAGAAGGCACCGCCAAGATAAGTGAAACTAAGCTCGGCGAGATCGTCACAAAGCTTTTCCCACTTACTCCCAAGGAAATGGTCAAGCACCTCAAGCTTGAACGCCCGATCTTTTTTGAAACCTCCCGCGGCGGCCATTTCGGCAGAAACCTGCCTGACTTTACCTGGGAAAAACTCGACATGGTCAATAAGCTCAGGAAAGAAGCCGGGTTAAAATAACCCCGCACATCATAAAAGCAAAGGCTTGTGGCCAACCGACCACAAGCCTTTTTTATTGTTTTAAACCAGTTTGAATTTCTTAGTGCTTGAAATGCCGTTTGCCTGTCAGCACCATTGCGATTCCCAGTTCATCCGCAGCGGCAATCACTTCATTATCCTTTTTTGATCCGCCTGGCTGAACCACACACGCGATTCCTGCTTTTGCCGCGTTGACGATATTATCCGGGAACGGGAAAAACGCGTCCGATGCCATAGCCGAGCCTTTTGCTCCATCGCCCGCCATTTTCATCGCCAGCATGCCAGATTCCACGCGGTTCATCTGGCCCGCGCCTACTCCGACGACTTTGCGATCCTTAACCAGCACGATGGTGTTGCTCTTTACATGCTTTGCAGTGATCCACGCAATGCGAAGATCTTCAAGTTGCGCCGCTGTTGGTTTAAGTTTTGTGGGAAATGTAAGATTCTCCGGCTCCCATGCCACCAGATCTCGGCTCTGCACAAGAATACCGCCGACCACGCAGCGGATATCAAGCTGTCCGCGATCGACCTTCGATTTATCGATCACTCCCGTCGCCAGCAGCCGAACATCGTTGCCCCATGTCTTGAGCGTGCGGATCGCCGTCAGGGCATCGTCGTCGTAGGATGGTGCCACAATTACTTCCGCAAAGAACCCCGCCGCCCCCTTAGCCTTGCCGAACCGTGCGTAAGATTCCATTATTGTTGTCGCAAGGGCCTTATCAACATTGCGATTGACCGCGATTATACCGCCAAACGCGCTTGTAACATCCGCCTCGTATGCCTTCTGATATGCGACGTGAATATCCTGATCAATCGCCACGCCGCAAGGATTCATATGTTTTACGATAACGATCGCCGGTTCGTCGAATTCCTTCACCAGTTCAAATGCCGCATTTGCATCCATGATATTGTTGAAACTAATTTCCTTGCCGCCAGGCAGGAGTTTGGCAGTGCCCATAGACGGCTCATTGCAATCGCCCAGCCGGTAAAACGCTGCGCTCTGGTGCGGGTTTTCCCCGTAACGCAGTTCGATATCCTTGCGTGCCGAAACCGTAAGCTTATCGGGATAGTTCACCGAAGCCTTGTTATTGAGATACTTGCTTATAGCAGCGTCATACGAAGCCGTAAGCGAAAAAGCCTTGCGTGCGAAATCCCATCGCGTTGCCTGCGAAACAGCTCCGCCGTTATTTTTAAGTTCATCAAGAACAAGCTGATATTGCCCCGGCTCTGTTACGATAGTTACAAACCTGTGATTCTTTGCCGACGATCGCACCATCGAAGGCCCGCCGATATCGATATTTTCGATCGCGTCTTCGAACGTGCAATCCGGTTTAGCAACCGTCTGCTCGAACGGATAAAGATTGATGCACACCAGGTCGATAGGCTCAATGCCGTGCTTTGCCATCGCTGCCGCGTGTTCCTTGTTGTCGCGTATCGCCAGCAGCCCGCCATGTATTTTCGGATGAAGTGTTTTCACCCGCCCGTCCATCATCTCGGGAAAGCCCGTCACCGAATCAATGCTTGTTACATTCACACCCGCCTGGGCAAGTGCTTTGGCTGTCCCGCCCGTGCTGATAATTGCAACGCCCATCTGGGCAAGTGCCTTTGCGAATTCGATAACGCCTGTCTTGTCTGAGACGCTGATAAGCGCCCTTTTGATCTTAACGTCCATGTTTGTCCCTGTATTCGTTATTTCAGTTGCCGTTCACTATTTTGCCGCATAACAGGCTAAACGCCCCTGTTTATCAGCCACATATATATATCCATCAACATTGTTGGATGCCTGCAGCGCCGTTTGAGCAAAATTAAGCCTCTCGACTTCCTTGCCCGTGGTATTGTCGATTACTGCGCAATTGCGATCTGTCGTTATCACAAACGTCCGCCCCGGCGTCTGGGCCAACATAGCCGTGCCGTCAAGCACTGTAAACAATTCTGTCCCTGTGGATTTGCCGATAGCTGTAACACCGTGGTTAGGTACGCTTTGAAATACCGCCATTGATGTAACCACTGCCGACGTGCTCAAAACACCCGGCATCTGGTACTTCCATTCGATCTGCCCCGTTGTGAATTTGAGTTTGTAAAGATATGTGTCCCAGCAGCCCGCATATAAACTGTTCGCGTCACGAACCATAGGCGCCATGATCTTGTCGGGCAGATCCGTCTGCCAGATACGCATCGGACCGTTGAGGTGTATAGAAACA
>MHYB01000047.1:64861-68878 GCA_001824635.1 Planctomycetes bacterium GWF2_50_10 | reverse complement strand
CGGCCCGGTCACAACCGAAGTCATCAGCGTATCATTATCCGCCGCCACATCGAACAGATGCAGTTTGTTCTGCTCATCGAAGACATGCAGCCGCTTGTCCGTCCCGGCGAAATAAAGATAGCTCGCCGTCCGCACCGGCGCACACGCCGCCTTGTACTCTATATTTCTAGTCACCGCGAGCCCCGTCGAAAGATCTATGTGTATCAGATCAGAACCCGATGAATAAAGTACATGCCCGTCAAAAAGCTCAGGCCCAAATACCGGAAAATCAGGTAATGCGAGCTGCCGAGAAAATTCTGACGCTCCTGTCATGCGGTTAACGCAGAAAAGGTAATTCGATGACGTAAGCGCGAATATTTTGTCTCGCACGACCTGGATCGAAACAAGCTTCTCGGTCGGCTTTACCGAAAGCGCCGTCTGAAAAACCTGCTTGAGTGCTGCCTTTTCCAGCAATGCGCCATCAACAAGCGGCCTGATCTTTTCCTGCTGCCCAAAAGCCGCAAATTGCGTCAGAAGTAATATAAACAAACATAATATCCTGATAATCATCGCCGCTCCTTTTAATAAGAAAAAAATAATAAAATTAGTGCAATTCGATATAGTCCGAAAGATCGACCTTATGCTGGTCCTCAAAAAGGCGCAGTTTCTCTATCCTCTGGATGTCATCCGCAATGCGGTTGGCGAGTTTAAATATGTAAGGCTTGCCCGCCAATCGGTTTTTGAGGTCGTCCAGCATAGGTTCCCAATGGCGGTCGTACAATTGAGATTTCAAAACCACCAGCATCCGCTCTTCCTGGCTCAGACCCAAGACATACTTGCGGATAACTTCGGTAAACGGTTCCGAGTTGTCGCTGTCAATGCGATGGACCATTTTCACCTCTTCAGAGAGGGGAATTTAACCGAAACGGGCGGTAAATTCAACTTTAAAACACCCCCGCCGTATTAGGTCTGTTCCTTTGAGGCATTTTCGGCCAGTGCGGCCAATTGAAGAGTAAGGGCTTCCTTTTTCGCCTGCTTTGCCGGTATTTCCTGACGCTGCTCATGTGGCACCTGCGCCTGGGCCTTTAATTTGGCTATCTGTTCGGGTTTGAGGTCTGTTCCAGCCGTCACCTCATAAGCCAATACCGTCAGAACATTATTGCTAACCCTGGCAAAACCGCCGTCGATCAAAAAATACAGCTTTTTGCTTTCGTGGCTGTCTTCATGCACCTCCTGGTGCACTTCCATTATACCGACGCCAAGCTCGACTATCATAGGCATGTGATTACGCAAAATCCCAACCTGGCCGTCATGGGCGGGGAGGATCACCGAGCTGGTCTTGCAATCCAAAACCTTAGCCTTCGGCGTCGTCACTTCACACTTAAATACACCCAGTGCTTCTGCCATTCGTTACCTCGTTGCCAGTGTCTTCGCCTTGATCGCAGCTTCCTCGACCGTGCCGACATACATGAAAGCCTGCTCAGGGAGTTGATCCCACTTGCCTTCGCATATCTCCTTGCAGCTCTGCACCGTCTCGGCGCGGGTTACATACTTGCCTTCCATGCCCGTAAATGCCTGGGCGACAAAGAACGGCTGCGAGAAAAATCGTTCGATTTTGCGTGCTCGTGCCACGATAAGCTGATCCTGCTTGGAAAGTTCGTCAACGCCAAGAATGGCGATGATATCCTGCAGGTCGTTATACCGCTGAATATATTCCAGCACCGTCTGTGCGACCGCGTAATGATCCTGACCCACGATGTTCGGGTCCAATATTCGGCTTGTGCTCTCAAGCGGATCGACCGCCGGATAAATACCCTTTTGCGTGATCGAACGCTTGAGCACCACGAATGAATCAAGGTGCGTAAATGTCGTTGCCGGGGCCGGGTCCGTCAGGTCATCGGCTGGCACATAGATCGCCTGCACAGATGTGATCGAACCCGCGCGGGTCGACGCGATGCGTTCCTGCAGCTGGCCCATCTCGGTTGCCAGCGTCGGCTGATAACCTACTGCCGACGGTATTCGGCCAAGAAGCGCAGATACTTCCGCGCCTGCCTGTGAAAATCTGAAAATGTTATCGATGAACAGCAACGTATCGCCCACGCCGCTTTCGCTGAAATATTCCGCCATTGTCATCGCGCTTAATGCCACGCGAAGACGAGCTCCCGGCGGCTCGTTCATCTGTCCGAAAATAAGGCATGTATGTTCAAGCACCGTATCTTCGGTATTACCGATTTTGGTACGCTGCATTTCTAACCATAGGTCGTTGCCTTCGCGCGTCCTCTCGCCAACACCCGCGAATACGGAATATCCGCCATGCTTGGTTGCGATACGCGCGATAAGTTCCTGGATTACGACCGTCTTTCCTACGCCCGCTCCGCCGAACAATCCCGTCTTGCCGCCGCGAACGAACGGGCACAACAGGTCAACCACCTTGATACCCGTCTCGAACATTTCGGTCTTGGCAGACAGATCCACAAGCTTGGGTGGATCGCGATGTATCGGGCGCCTCTGTTCTGTCACTATCGGGCCTCGTCCGTCGACTGGCTCGCCAAGCAGGTTGAACACTCTTCCAAGCGTCTCTTTGCCGACCGGAACAGTCAGCGGCCCGCCCGTATCGATTACTTCCATACCCCTGCGAAGGCCCATCGTCGAACCAAGCGATATCGCCCGTATCTTGCCGCCGCCGAGATGCTGCTGCACCTCTCCGAAAAGCTTTTCACGGCCGTTGCCGAATTTGTGCTGTATTTCAAGCGCGTTATAAATACCCGGCACATTATCCGGTGGAAATTGCGCGTCGAAAACACTGCCGATAACCTGCGTTAATTTGCCTTTATTCATTTTGATGCTCCAACCCCGCCTATGATATCAAGTAATTCGCCCGTGATCTGGCCCTGCCGTGCGCGGTTGTACTCAGCCGTCAGTTCCTTGATCATTTCGCCCGCGTTTTCAGTCGCGTTACGCATCGCTACAACTCGTGCCAGGTGCTCGCTCAACGCCGCCTCCACGAAGCAGTTCCGAAGCGACGAACGCACCATCATACGCACAACCGAGCCGAATATACCTTCGGCCGAGGGCGACATATAAAAATCTTCAAACGAAAGCTCCGAAGGCCAGATAACAGTGGCCCGAGTTGTCAGATCGTCTATTAATTCAGCCACCGGCAAAACCGTCAGCGTCTGCGGGTGCTGGCTTGCGCGTGAATAGAATCTCGTATACACGATACCCAAATAATCCAGCTCGCCTTTTTCGTACTGCTCGATAAATCCGTCAGCCATAGCGTGCGACTGTGCCTCCGAAGGAACCTCGTCAAAATCGCTGTACACCTGCTTGATTGGAATATTATGGTAATGCAGCGTATTGACCAGCTTGCGGCCGCATGCATAAATGTCTATCTGCTTTTTCGCGCGTTTTGCCCGCTGAAGATGCACTTCCAGCAGCCTGTAAACCGAGTTATTGTACGATCCGCACAGCCCGCGGTTGGACCCGATAGCCAATACCGCGATCCTGCCCGAATTATTTTCCTTCATCAGCGGATGCTCGACCGGCACCGACGATGTCAGCAGCAGATATGCCGCCTGCGCCAGCGAATCATAAAAATCCAGCCCGGCAAACCACCTGTTATAGTAGTTCTTGTAACGGCTCGTGGAGATCATCTCCATCGTGCGTGTAACCTTCGCGATATTCGCAACAGCCTTGCGGCGCTGCAGGATTTGTCTTGTCCCGGCCATTCGTTATGCGCCTACCTCTTTCAAACCCAGCTTGCCCTGGTTCTTGTATGCGTTTATCGCATCTGTGAGTTTACCGGCCAGTTCATCTGAAAGCTTGCCGGTTGTATTAATTTCCTGCATCAGTTCCGGATGCTCGCGGTTGATGCTCGTAAGCATGTTCGATACGAACTTGCTCACCTGGTCCACCGGCACGCTGTCAATAAGCCCCTGCGCGCCTGCGAAGATCGATATCACCTGTTCCCCGGCCGACATCGGCGAGAACTGCGGCTGCTTGAGTATCTCGACCATGCGATAACCGCGATCGAGTTGT
>MHYB01000047.1:62732-64846 GCA_001824635.1 Planctomycetes bacterium GWF2_50_10 | reverse complement strand
TCAAGCTCGGTACCAAGCCGTGCGAAATCCTGCAGTTCACGGAATGATGCAAGGTCAAGACGAAGCTTGCCCGCCACCTTCTTCATCGCCGGAACCTGCGCGTCGCCGCCCACTCGGCTCACGCTTATGCCCACATCTACCGCCGGCCGAACGCCCGCATGGAAAAGATCCTTCTGCAGGTATATTTGCCCGTCGGTGATTGAAATTACGTTTGTTGGAATGTATGCCGAAACCTGTCCTTCCAGCGTTTCCACTATCGGAAGCGCCGTCAGTGATCCGCCGCCAAGTTCCTGCGACAGCTTCGTGCTGCGTTCAAGCAGCCTGCTGTGCAGGTAAAAAATGTCACCGGGATACGCCTCGCGTCCCGGAGGTCTTCTAAGCAGAAGACTTAGCTGGCGATAAGCCGTCGCGTGCTTTGACAGATCGTCATAAACGCACAGCGTATCCTTGCCCTGCTCATACATGAAATATTCCGCTATCGCACAGCCCGCGTATGGTGCGATATATTGCATCGGTGCGCTGTCCGCCGCCGCCGCCGCGACAACTATCGTATATTCCATAGCGCCATGGCTTCGCAGAATTTCAATTACTTCCGCGATAGTCGATTCCTTCTGCCCTACCGCAACGTAGACGCAGATTACATTCTTGCCTTTTTGATTGATGATCGTATCGATCGCGATAGCTGTCTTGCCCGTCTTGCGGTCGCCGATGATAAGTTCGCGCTGGCCGCGTCCTATCGGGATCATCGAGTCGATACTCTTAAGACCCGTCTGCAAAGGTTGTTTCACCGGCTGCCTGCCCGCGATCCCAGGTGCATCCGATTCAATAAAACGCCTTGCCTCGAGATTGATCGCCGCCCCGCCGTCAACCGGTTCGCAAAGCGGGTTGATCACCCTGCCCAGCAGTTCCTTGCCGACCGGCACGCTTAAAAGCCGCCCCGTCGCCTTTACATCCGAACCTTCGCGAACCTTTGTATAATCGCCATATATAACCGCGCCTATTGAATCTTCATCAAGATTGAATACTTCGCCAAGCACGCCGTGTTCAAATTCAAGCATCTCGCCGGCCATCGCATTATCCAGGCCATAGACGCGAGCTATGCCGTCACCGACCTCCACGACTCTGCCGACCGTCGACACATCCAGCTTACTCTTGTATTGGGATATTTCCTGTTTGAGTATGCTCGCTATTTCGCTGACATCGAACTTCATTGAATTTGCGCCTTACCTTTGCGGTCTATAATTGTTTTCACTGCCCGCGTAAATGCCCCGCGGACGGAATTGTCTATCACCATATCCTTGCATCGTATCACGATGCCGCCCAGAATATCCGCGTTTACGCCTACCTGCAATTTTACCTTCTTGCCTATCGCCTCGCCGATCTGCGCCTTGAGTTCCTCGACCTCTGCCGTTGCCGGATCCGTCGCAAGCGTAATCCGCACCGGCATAATGCCGTTGTGCTCTTCCCAAAGCGTCTCATAGCTTTCAGTCATCTGCGGCAAAAAAGCCAAACGGCCCCGTTTCGCCGCGATCATCAGAAAATCCAGCGTAAGCTCCGTTACCCGCCCCGCCAGCATCTTGCGAAGCACTTTGCTCTTGAACTCCGGCGTAAAATACGGCGATCCATTGAGCAGCCCGAACTGATCTTCCTGCGATGAAAGCTCACTGAGCATTCCCAGATCGTTGCGCACGCCGTCTACGACCTTGCCCTCAAGAGCCAGCTCGAATAGCGCCCTTGCGTATATATTGCCCAGACGTGTTGCCGCTTCGGAATTCATCAGCCTCGCACCGTTTGCCTTTGCTGCTTCAAATTGGCTATGGCTTCGCCGATAAGCTTTTGATTATCTTCCTTCGTCAGCTTCCTGCTCAAAACCTCCGAGCCTATCGCAAGAACGATATCGCCCACCTGCTGCCATATCTCTTCAGACGCGACAGCGCGAGCAGCCTGGATATCCTCGTGGTTCTTCTGCTTTATCGCCAGCGCCTCCTGGCGAGCCTTCTCCGCCAGTTCCATTCCGTGCGCCTGCGCATCCGCCTCAGCCTTCTTGAGCAGTTCAAGCCCCTTGGCCTCAAGCTGATCCACACGCCGGTTGTAATCGCCAAGCGTCTTCTCAG